>DAOTYM010000169.1:0-2304 GCA_034434775.1 Anaerolineae bacterium
TGCTGGCCGACCAGGCTGCCCCGGCCCTGGTCACCGCTTCCCTGTACCGCAAGATGAGCACCCTGGCCATCACCGACGGCCTGACCGGGGTCTACAACCACCGCCACTTCCACGAGCGCCTGACGGAAGAGTGGCTGCGGGCCGAGCGGTACCACAAGCCCCTCTCCCTGGTGATGGTGGAGGCGGACGACTTCAAGAAGATCAACGACACCTACGGCCACCTGCAGGGAGATGCCGTGCTGCGGGACCTGGCGGCCCTGCTCGTGCGCACGGTGCGGGACGTGGACATCGTGGCCCGCTACGGGGGGGACGAGTTCACCATCATCCTGCCGGAGACCGATATCCAGGGGGCGATCACGGTGGCGGAGCGGATCCGACGGACGGTGGAAGCCCACCCCTTCGCCAGCGAAGAAGGGACCATCCACGTGACGGTCAGCGTGGGGGTGGCCTCCCATCCCCCCGTTTCGGACCGCAATGCCCTGGTCCGGGCCACCGACGAGGCCCTCTACACGGCCAAGCGCCAGGGCAAGAACCGGGTGGTGGCCGGCGCGTGAAGGCAGGGAGGCTCCGACCTCCCCTGTCCCCCCGCAAGGAGATGGGAGAGGTGCACCCGCCCCCCGGAAGGCATGGGACGTTCTGCGTCTAGAGGGTGTCGCTGACTTCTATCTTCAGTTCCCCCACCTCGCGGGTCTCCACGGCAATGGTCAGGGCGTGCTCTCCGGCCGCCAAGGGCTCGCCGGAGACGAAGACCGTCGCCGTGCCCCCCACGGGGAAGGGGTAGGGGCGGTCGGGGCCGATCTCGTGGGCGGAGACGCTCTTGGCCCCGCTGGTCACGGTGATGTGCTCGGGTGGATATTCCCGGCCGTCCACCACCAGGGGCTTGAACCCCACGATGGTGCCGGGGGCAAGGGTGTTCTTGAGGCTCAACTGGAAGCCGCCTTCCACGTTGCTGAGGCTGCCTTTGACGTACAACTTCTTCAGCATGAAGGCTGGGATCGCGGGCATAGGTGTCCCTCCTGATCGGGCGAGTGGCGGACCTGGCGGGCCGAGGGGCTTGCCAGGCGAACCCAGGGCATCCTGACCGACCGAGGGACAGTATAGCACAGGGCAGGGAGTTGGGCAAGCACCATCTCGCGTTGGCCACCTGCGGGAGAGGGGCTGGTGCAGGGGGAGTTCGCGGACTGCCCCTGCGTCGGCCCGCGGCTGGCTGTCCTCCAAGGGGGATAGCCGGAGCCGCTCCCGCAGGCGGGAACCAAGCCCAGGGGTGGGGTAGGAGGGGCCTGGCCGGGGTGCTCCTGGCAGTGGTGCTGGTGGCCCTTCTGGCCTGCCACGCCCCCTCCGCACGGGCCGCGGGCCCGGGCCGCATCGCCTTCGCCGCCAACTGGCAGGGCAACTGGGACCTCTACCACGTGGCCGCCGACGGGAGCGACCTGCGCCGCCTGACCACCGACCCAGCCGACGAACGCGACCCGGCCTGGTCGCCCGACGGGAAATCCATCGCCTTCCGGTCCCACCGCGACGGGAACTGGGAACTGTACCGCCTGGACCTGGAGACGGGGGCCCTGGTGCGCCTGACCCACCACCCGGCCTTTGACGGCCAGCCGGCCTGGTCGCCCGACGGGAAGTCCATCGCCTTCGTCTCCACGCGGGCGGGGGACGCGGACATCTTCGTCGTGCCCGCCACGGGTGGGGAGGCGGTCAACCTGACGCCGGACGTCCCTCAGGGCGACTTCGCCCCGGCCTGGTCCCCCGACGGCCGCTGGATCGCCTTCACCTCGTGGCGCCTGGGCGACAACGACCTCTTCCTCATGGCCCCCGACGGGGGAGGGGTGCGCCAGTTGACCAAGAGCCCGTGGGGGGAGGAGTGGCCAGCTTGGTCGCCCGACGGGAAGCGGATCGCCTTCGTGCTCCGCAAGCCCACAGGCACGGCCATCTACACCCTGGACGTGGCAGATCCGCCGGCCGAGGGAGGGGAGGCCACACGGGCCACCTGGCTGGGGGCCGATGTGGCCCCGGCCTGGAGCCCCGATGGCCAGAACCTGGCCTTCCTCCAGGGGCGGGCGAACGCCGAGGCCCTCTGGGTGCAGGCGTGGGACCACCCCGAAGCCCTCGCCCAGGAGGCGGTGGATGGGTTCCTCCTCCTGGCCGGGCCCCTCTCCTGGAGCGGGCAGGCCGGCCCCTGGGGCGTGCCGGTGGACCTCAAAGGGCGCTCGCCCCTCGTTCCCGGCATGGAGCCGAAGCCGTGGCCAGCCGAGGGGCGGCCGGGGTTCTTCCGCGTGGGCGACCTCGTCGTGCCCAACGAGC
>DAOTYM010000170.1:0-8583 GCA_034434775.1 Anaerolineae bacterium
GAGGGGGCTGGGGGGGTAGGTGAGGTCTGTAGGAGCAATTCATGCATTGCCCCTACCATTTTCAGCCACCGATTCAAATCGGGGCTCAAGCAGGGCGTCAGCCTGCGCCGACGCCGTCTCCGCAGGGAGACGGCCCATGGGGGCGAGGCGTGCCTCGCCCCTGCGCACCTCACCCACCCTTGGCCTTCGGCCTCCCCCTCCCTCTCCATCAGCGGATGGAGAGGGAGGGGGCTGGGGGGTAGGTGAGGTCTGTAGGAGCAATTCATGCATTGCCCCTACAGCCCCTGCAGTCCCCCGCCCCTTTGGGCCTCCCGCGGGGTCTGTGCTATAATGGCCCCGCACCACCCTGGAACGGAGGCGGCGTTGGCAGGTAGACCCTTCGCACGAGTGCACCGCAGCAGGCCAGGGCCACGGCTTCCTTGGGCCTTTCTGGTCCTGGCCGGCCTTGTGGCTGGGCTCCTCCTGGCGGCCTGCACCACGCTCTCCCCTGCCACGTCCGCGCCCCAGGGGACGCCCACCTTGGGGCCCTCCCCTGCCGCCACGCCTTCGCCCCAGCCCACGGTGGTTGCAAGCCCCCCTTCGCCCCTCACTTCGTCCACATCTCTCACCCTCACCCTCTGGTGGCCCGACGCCCTCCTCCCGCCGGGAGGGTCGGAGGCGCAGGAGGTCCTGGAAAGCCAGTTCAAGGCCTTTGAGGAGGCCCACCCCTCCATTTCGGTGGTCCTGCAAGTCAAGGCAGCCGAAGGGAAGGGCGGCCTCCTGGACCTCCTCCAGAAGGCCTACCCTGTAGCGCCTTCCATCCTGCCCGACCTGGTGGTCCTCAACGCCGAGGACCTGGGCGAGGCGGTCCGTGCCGGGGTCCTCCAGCCGCTGGCCCCCCTCCTCCCCCAGGCCCTGCTGGACGACCTGTACCCCTTCGCCCTGAACGTGGGGCGCTTCCCCCAGGGGGTGATGGCCCTCCAGTTCGCCGCGGATGTGGAGCACCTGGCCTACGACTCCGGCAAGGTGCCCACGCCGCCCGTGACGTGGACGGATGTCCTCAGCAGCACGGCCCGGTACGTCTTCCCGGCTGGCGGCCGCCAGGGACGGGTGAACGACGCGTTCCTCATCCAGTACCTCGCTCTGGGCGGGAGGCTCGTGGACGAGAACGGGCAGCCAGCCCTGGATGGCAAACTCCTCGCCCGCGTCCTGGACTTCTACGCCCAGGGGGTGGAGCGCAACGTCATCCGGCCCAACGTGCTGGAGATAGAGACGCTGGACCAGTGCTGGGAGCGGCTGGCGGCTGGCGGCCCAGGGATGGCCAACGTGGCTGCTTCCCGCTACCTTCGGGAACGCACCAAGTACCCCGCCCTCCGTTTCGCCCCCTTGCCCACCTGGAACGGCGCGGTGACCACCATGTCCCGGGGGTGGGTGTTCGCCCTGGTGGCCCAGGACCGGCCGCACCAGGAAGCGGCCGCCCTGCTCATCGCCTGGCTCCTGGACCCGCCCCGGCTCGCAGCCTGGAACACCAGCGCCGGGTACCTTCCCACCCGCCGAGAAGCCATGACCTACCTGGAGGACGGGACGTCCTACATCCCCTTCTTGCACTGGCAACTGGAATCGGCCCAGTACCACCCCACCGCCGCCTCCTACGAGGCGGTGGCCCAGGCATTGCAGTCCGCGGTGCGGGAAGTCCTCAGCGGGACGGCCACGCCCGAGGAGAGCGCCCAGCGCGTCCTGAAGGCCCTGGGCCTCCCAGCGCCCTAGATCGCGGAGGGCGACCATGGCTCCGAAGCCTTTGGAGATGCCTTCCCTAGACCCCAAGGAACTGCGCCTGCGCGAAGACCTCCGCCGCATCATCCAGGCCGCCCTGCAGGAGGTGGACCCCGCGCAGGCGGTCCGCCACCACCTGCGGCGGCAGGGCGACATCCTGGAGGTGGACGGCAGGCAGTACGACCTGGCGCGCTTCCGGCGCGTCTTCGTGGTGGGTGGCGGGAAGGCCGGCGCGCCCATGGCCGCGGCCGTGGAAGAGGTCCTGGGGGACCGCCTGACCGGCGGCCTGGTGAACGTGAAGTACGGCCACGCCGGCGTGCCCACGGCCAAGGTGGAGGTCCGGGAGGCCGGCCACCCCATCCCCGATGCTCAGGGCGAGGAAGGGGCGCGCCAGATGCTCGCCCTGGCCCAGTCCCTGGGCGAGGACGACCTCCTCATCTGCGTCATCTCCGGCGGGGGGTCTGCCCTGCTGCCCCTGCCCGCGCCCGGCCTGACCCTGGCGGACAAGCAGGCCATCACCGACGCGCTCCTGCGGGCCGGCGCCACCATCAACGAACTGAACGCCGTGCGCAAGCACCTCTCGGCCATCAAGGGGGGACAACTGGCCCGCGCCGCCTATCCAGCCACGGTGATCGCCTGCCTCCTCTCGGATGTGGTGGGCAACCCCCTGGATGTCATCGCCTCTGGCCCCACCACGCCCGACACCCACACCTACGAAGACGCCCTGGCGGTGTTGCGCCGGCACGGCCTGCTGGACCAGGCCCCGCCGGCGGTCTTGGAGCGGCTTGAGCGGGGCGCGGCGGGCGAGGTCCCGGAGACGCCCAAGCCCGGCGACCCTGCCTTCCACCGGGTGCAGAACGTGGTCGTGGCCGACAACGCGGCCGCGGCCCAGGCCGCGGTGCGGGAGGCCCAGCGCCTGGGCTACCACACCCTCCTCCTCTCCACCTTCGTGGAGGGGGAGGCGAGGGAGGTGGCCAAGGTCTTCGCCGGCATCGCCAAGGAGATGGCCCGCCACGGCCGGCCTCTGCCCCGGCCGGGGTGCCTGGTGGCTGGGGGCGAGACTACCGTCACCGTGCGGGGCAGGGGCACGGGCGGCCGCAACCAGGAACTGGCCCTGGCCGCGGCCCTGGCCCTGGAGGGGTGGGAAGGGGTGCTGGTGGTGGGCCTCGCCACCGACGGCACCGATGGCCCCACCGACTCGGCCGGGGCCATCGCCTCTGGGACCACCGTGGCCCGGGCCCGCGCCCTGGGGCTTGACCCGGAGGACTACCTCCGGCGCAACGACTCGTACCCCTTCTTCAAGGCCCTGGGGGATGGCCTGTTCCTCGGCCCCACCCAGACCAATGTCAACGATCTCATCTTCGTCATGGTGGCATAGGCAATGGACATCAAATTTGGCACCGACGGCTGGCGCGCCGTCATCAGCGAGGACTTCACTTTCGCCAACCTGCGCCTGGTGGCCCAGGCAGCCGCCGACTTCTTCCGCGAGGCGGCCAACCAAGAAGAGCCCCTGGTCGTGGTGGGGTTTGACACCCGGTTCCTCTCGGACCGCTACGCCATAGAGGTGGCCCGGGTCCTTGCGGGGAACGGCCTCCGCGTTTGCCTCAGCCGGGCCGACGCCCCGACCCCGGCCATCTCCTTCGCCGTGCGGGACCTGGGCGCGGCCGGCGGCGTCATGATCACCGCCAGCCACAACCCGCCCCGCTACAACGGCTTCAAACTCAAGGCCCCCTACGGCGGGGCGGCCAGCCCCGCCCAGTGCCAGCGGGTGGAGGCCCTCCTGGAGCGGAACGTCCGGGTGGGGCGGGAGCCGCGCCTTGCGGACTACGAAGAGAGCCTCCGCCAGGGCCGCATCGTGCGCTTTGACCCCATGCCCGCCTACCTGGACCACCTGCGCCGCCTGGTGGGCCTGGAGAGCCTGGAGGGGTGTGGCCTGCGCGTTGTGGTGGACCCCATGTACGGGGCCGGCCGGGGGTACTTGCGGGACCTCCTGCGGAGCGCGGGGGTGGAGGTGCGGGAGATCCACGGCGAGATGAACCCCGGCTTCGGCGGCCTGCACCCGGAGCCCATCGCCGCCAACCTGCGGGAACTGGCCGAGGCCGTGCGCGAGGGAGGTTGGGACCTGGGCCTGGCCACCGACGGGGATGCCGACCGCATCGGAGCCATGGACGCCCAGGGCCGCTTCGTGGACCCCCACGGCATCTTCGCCCTGGCGCTCCAGTGGCTGGTGGAGGCCCGGGGCCTGCGCGGGGCCGTGGTCAAGACGGTCTCCACCACCCAGATGGTGAACCGCCTGGCCCAGGCCTACGGCCTCCCCCTCTACGAGACGCCCGTGGGCTTCCACCATATCTGCGACCTCATGCTGCGGGAGAACGTCCTCATCGGCGGCGAGGAATCCGGGGGGATCAGCATCCAGGGGCACATCCCCGAGGGGGACGGCATCCTGATGGGCCTCCTCCTGACCAAGGTGGTGGCCTGTGCGGGGGTATCCCTCGCCCAACTGCTCCAGGACCTGAGGGCCAAGGTCGGGCCCTGTCACTACGCCCGCCGCGATGTGCGCATCCGCCCCTTCTCCAAAGCCGACCTGACCGCCCGCCTGATGGCGGACCCGCCCCAGCGCCTGGCTGGGGAGGCGGTGGTGGCTGTGAGCGACCGGGACGGCGTCAAGTACCTCCTGGCCGACGATGCCTGGCTCCTCATCCGGCCCTCGGGCACGGAGCCGGTCCTCCGCATCTACGCCGAAGCCTGCTCTCCCGAGGCCGTGGAGGCCCTCCTGGACGAGGGCGAGCGCTTGGGGCTGGCCGCGCTGCCTCGGGAACATGTCCTCTAGGTGGGGGGCGCGTGTCAGGATTCCCCACGCGTTCCCCGGTATCCTTGGGTCTGGATAGAGGTTTTGCCTCTTTAAGGGACGGGAAAGGAGATCGCCATGATCATTGCAGCAGCGCTATCTGGCTTGGCCACGCTTCTCTGGCTGGCCCTGGTGGGCTACGTGGTCTACGTCGTGGTGGCCCGTGCCCGGGGAAGGAGAAGCACCCGCATCTCCATCAGCATCGTGCTCATCCTCCTCGTGGCGGCCAGCGCCTTCAGCACCTTGGGCGCGGGGGTCGTGGTCATAGACGCGGGCGAGGTGGGCGTGGTCTTCAACCCCTTCGTGAGCGGTGGCGTCAAGCAGACGCCCCTCT
Organism: Anaerolineae bacterium; assembly: GCA_034434775.1. Lineage (GTDB taxonomy): Bacteria > Chloroflexota > Anaerolineae > DTPP01 > DTPP01 > DAOTYM01. The sequence continues at coordinate 4,935 of DAOTYM010000170.1, forward strand.
ACCCGGGGCTGCACTTCATCATCCCCTACGTGGAGACCGTCTACCGCTACAGCACCTTGGAGCAGGTCTACACCATGACCAAGGTCCCGGCCGAGGGGGAGGTGGCGGGCGACGATTCCCTCTGGTCGCCCACCTCCGAGGGGCTCCAGGTGGGGATTGACTCCTCCACCCGGTACAAGGTCAACCCGGCCATGGCCCCTTACGTCCACAGCAACCTGCGGGGCGACTACAAGAACATCGTGGTACGGCCGACCATCCGCTCCCTCGTGCGGCTGCACGTCTCCCAGCACCGGGTCACCGACATCTACGGACCCATGCGCCGGGAGATCCAGGAAGCCATTGAGGAAGACATCCGCAAGGTCTTTGAGCAGGAAGGGCTGATCCTCCTCTCCTTTGACATCCGCAACGTCAACTTCACCGACGAGTACGCCCGCTCCATTGAGCAGAAGCAGATCGCCCAGCAGCAGGCCGAGCAGATGCAGTACGTCCTGCAGAAGGAGCAGCAGGAGGCGGAGCGGAAACGGGTGGAGGCTGAAGGCGTGAAGAAGGCTGCCATCATCAAGGCGGAAGGGGAAGCCGAGGCCCTGCGCCTCATCAGCCAGGCCCTGGCCGAGAACCCCCACCTGCTCACCTACCGCTACATTGAGAAGATCGCACCCACCGTGCAGACCATCCTGCTGCCCAGCGGGACGCCTTTCCTCCTGGACCTCAAGGGCCTGACCGCCCTGCCAGAGGCCCCCTGAGGACGCACGGGCCTGGAAAACACAGAGGGTTCTCCTTGCCCGGAGAACCCTCTGTAACATCTGCGGCTTCTTTCCCTCGCCTCAGAGGACCATCCTCTCCTGGGAAAGGGCTGCAGCGGGCTTCTGGAAGCGGTGCAGGCTGAAGGGGTTGGAGGCAGCGTCCATGCGGCCCATCAGCATCTCCACCACCTGCCGGCTCCCTTCCGGTGCGCCCATGACCCCGTGGCCACTGTAGCCCACGTTGAGGTAGAGGCCCGGTAGGGGGGAGGGCCCCAGGATGGGCTTGGAGTCGGGGGTCATCGTGTAGTGTCCTGCGCTGAGGAAGACGCTCCCTCGGGTGAGGCGTGCGGCCACCTCGTTCCAGAAGGGGGCCAGGCGCGCCACTTCCTCCAGCACCATCGGCGGGAAGGTCCAATCGGCCGGCACCCGCTCGCTGGGCTCGCTGGGCTCCTCTGGGATGGCCCAGCCGAGGGCCGCGCCGCCCACCTCGGGCCGCCAGTAGGCCCCGCTGTAGGCGTCTATGGTCATCGGGGCGTCCTGGGGGATGGCCGGGTCCGGGGCCACCACCACCTTTTGGCGCCGGATGGTGGTCAGGGGCAGGTCCAGGCCGGCGGACCTGGCGACGACCCCCGAAAAGGGGCCAGCGGCGATGATGGCCGTGCGGGTGGAGATGGTGCCCCTGCTCGTCTCCACGCCCGAAACCCCCTGGGCATCCTGCAGGATGCGCAGGGCCTTGGTCCGCAGGAGGAAGCGGGCCTGGCTGGCCTTGGCGAAGCCGTAGGTCACCTCGTGGGCTGAGAGCCACCCGTCCTTGGCCCGGAAGGTGGCGGCGGTGACTCCCGGCGCGACCCAGGGGAAGCGCCGCCGGACCTCCTCGCCGTCCAGGAACTCCACGTCTTCCAGGCCGATGCGCCTCTGGTGCGCCACCCGCTCCTGGAGAACCTGGGGGGCGTCGGGGTGGTCGCTGAGGAACAGGTACCCCTGCTGGTGGAGGCCGATGTCGTACCCCGGCAGGCCCACCACCTCGGCGAAGTGCTCAAAGACGCGGATGCTGGCCAGCATCATGGCCACGTTTTCCGGTTCGCTGAACTGGGCCCGGAAGCACTCTTCGGAGGCTGCCGTGGTGAGGGTGGCCAGGCCCTCTCGCATCTCCAGGACCACGACGTCCAGGCCCTCTTTGCTGGCGTAGAAAGCGGTGGCCGCCCCCAGGATCCCGCCCCCGATGATGACCACCTCTGCCGAGCGGGGGAACTCCTGGTCGTGGGGGATGAAGATTCTGCCCATAGGTCCTCGTTTCCTCCGACTGGCTCCGTTGCTGCCGTCTGGTCCCCTTACGGGGAGGGCACCCTTGCCCTCCGAGGTCCTGCTCTGTGCGAGGCCCGAGGCGTGGGGAAGGTCAATCCACCACGCACAGGATGCGGTCGCAGTTCGGGCAGCGGATGAGTTCGCTCCCCTCCCTGGCCCGTTGCAGGACGGCGGTGGGGAGGGCGATGCCGCACTCCTGGCAGGCTTTCCCCTGGACCAGGGCCACGGGCCGGCTCCCCCGGCGCGCCCGCAGGGCTTCGTAAGCCTGGAGATCCCCTGGCGGCATCCCCGCGACGAGGGCCTCCCGGCGGCACCGGAGGGTTGCCAGACGTGCCTCCAGGTCCTCCCGCTCCTGGGCCAGGGCTTTGCAGGTCGCCTCTCGTTCGGCCTCCAGGTGTTTCAAGGCGGCCTCGGCTTCCTGCGCTGCCGCAGCCGCTTCCTCGGAAGCGATCATCGCCTCCAGCACCCGGTCGTCCACGGCTGCCCGCCGCTTCCTGAGGTTCTCGGCTTTCCCCTGGAGCCCCTCCAGTTCCTTGGGGTTGCGCACCCTGCCGCTGTAGAGTTGGGCCTCCGTGGCCTGGAGTTCCGAGGCGAGCCTTTGGGCTTCCAGTTCCAGGTCCCTCTGGCGGGCCTGGGCCTGGAGGAGCCGCCTGCGGGCCGCCTCCAGAGCGGTGCGGGCTTCCTCCAGAGCCTGGTCGGAGGCCAGGATGGCCTCAATCTCCCTGAGCCGCGCCGTGCGGGAGGCCATCTCCAGGTCCAGTTGCTGGAGCGAGTAGAGGAGGTGCGCAGGCTTCATCCCAGCCCTCCAGCGGTACAACCCGTGATCCAGGCCTGAGTCCCCGGCCTCGCGTGCCGATGCCGCGGGATTATAACATACGGGAAGGGCCTGGGCAAAAGGGCCGTCGGCTGGCAGGGGCCCCCCCTCGGGGAGGCGCGGGGGAGAGGTCAACCCAGGCCCGTGGGCGGGGGATTTGTAGGGGTGGTTCATGAATCGGTAATCACTCCCAAAGGGAGTGCTTTTGGTGTATCATGGGGGCAGGAGGTGAGAGATGGCACGAAGACGTTCTCCAGACAATCCTTCTTGCCCCCACTGCGGGGCCGCCCACGTGATTCGCAACGGGCATAAGGATGGGCGGCAGCGGTGGGTGTGTCGGGCGTGTGGACGCTCCTTCGGCCCTACGTTGGGGGTGCCTGAGTGTAGACCCCTCCACCCGTTTCGTGGTGGCCTGGTCTTCGGGGAGGTCGGAGGAAGAGGCGGTTCCGAAAGTGGTCCGGCTGACGCGCCAGCGGACCCACGGACGGGTAGGGATCCTCTGGGTGAGCGACGGACGAGCCGTGTACCGGCGGGAGGTCCGTTGCACCTACCGGGACCCCCAGAGGACGGGGAGGTGGGGACGTCTTTGCCAATCATCCGCTTTGCTGCTGTCATAGCCACTCCTCCCGAACAGGCTCGGCTGTGCCCAGAGACCCGGCACAAGCCGGCACCTTCAGCCCTGTAGTTCACTGAACCGCGGTGCCTTCGTCCCGATCAAAATCCTCGGATGCTGCGCCTTATCCACAGCGCCACCGAGATGAGGAACACCAGACCTGCCGCGGCACCA
>DAOTYM010000171.1:0-5226 GCA_034434775.1 Anaerolineae bacterium
GGGGTCAACACCACCGACACCTAGCATCCATCGTTTACGGCGTGGACTACCGGGGCATCTAATCCCGTTCGCTCCCCACGCTTTCGCGCTTGAGCGTCAGGAACGGGCCAGGAAGCCGCCTTCGCCACTGGTGTTCCTCCCGATATCTACGCATTCCACCGCTACACCGGGAATTCCACTCCCCTCTCCCGTCCTCAAGCCTCGCAGTATCGAACGGCCCCTCCCAGTTGAGCCGGGAGATTTCACGCCCGACTTGCGAAGCCGCCTTCGCGCGCTTTACGCCCAGTAAATCCGGATAACGTTCGCCTCCTACGTTTTACCGCGGCTGCTGGCACGTAGTTAGCCGAGACTTATTCCTGGGGTACCGTCCTTCCTCTTCCCCCAGAAAAGGGCTTTACGACCCGAAGGCCTTCTTCGCCCACGCGGCGTCGCTGCATCAGGCTTTCGCCCATTGTGCAAGATTCCTAACTGCTGCCTCCCGTAGGAGTCTGGCCCGTGTCTCAGTGCCAGTGTGGGGGGCCGCGCTCTCACGCCCCCTACCCGTCATCGCCTTGGTAGGCCGTTACCCTACCAACGAGCTGATGGGCCGCGGGCCCCTCCCGAAGCGCCTTGCGGCTTTCCTTGGCGAACCGAATCGCCAAGCACATGCGGTATTAGCCACCCTTTCGAGTGGTTATCCCCCACTTCGGGGCAGGTCACCCACGTGTTACGCACCCGTCTGCCACTGACCTCGCCTTCCGAAGAACGCGAGGCCCGTACGACTTGCATGTCTTAGGCGCGCCGCAAACGTTCATCCTGAGCCAGGATCAAACCCTCCGTGGAAACGGTTTCAGGTTTGACGTGGACCCTGCACTCGTCCGAACCTTCCTATCACTCTTCAGTTGTTAAGGTCCCTTAGCGCATCCGTCAGTGTAGCATAACTCTCGGGCTTTGTCAAATCCAGGGGACAAAATTCGCCGACCTCCGTCGGCGAACAGAAACCACCCATGGCTACGAAGGTTTCCTCACAGGCTGGTTTCTGTTCCCCCTCCTCGCTCGCTTGTCAACGCTCCCGCCTTGCGGCGGTCCAGCAAGGTTGCGCCCGATGCACCCTTATTATACTACACGCCCCGCCCTGTTGTCAAGAGGCACGGGCTTCCGGACGCATTTTTTAACCTTGAGTCCCTCGGCTCTTGCGGGGGCAAATGATACCACACCCCCTGCAACCTGTCAAACGGCTCCACCCCTCTGGGAGAGCGGCGCAGAATGTACCACAAGTCCCCAGCGGTGTCAAATCCACACCCCGTCCGGGTACACCTCTCCAGAGCCTCAGCCCCCCTCGCACCCCACCCCGTCGTGGTCACCGTCAAAGTGGTGGGGGTCCGGCGGCAACACCGGGAACCGCCGGTAGGGGATGTCCCCGCAGTCCAGGTCCGGCGGCGGAGGCGGGATGCACACCGTGGGGTAGGCCGGGTCGCAGTTCCCAGACGAAGGCGCCGTGGTCGGAGTGGGCGGGAGCCCCCACACCCCACGGCCGGCCTCCCGCGCCTCCCTCTCCAGCCGCGCCAGGAGGTCCTGGTAGCGCACGTCCGGCGGATAGGCCCGCGCCCTGGCAAGCCCCAGCCGCACCAACTCTGCGTTGACCAAGAGGTCCCCCACCCACACGTACCTCAGCAGCCGCCCGTACCGGTCGGTCTCGGAGACATCCCGCTCCAGCGCCACCACCTTCCCCGCCACCAGTGCGGCGTTCTCCCGGGCCGCCTCCGGCCCCAACAGCTCCGACCCCTCGGGGCAGTCTATGCCGATGTAGCGCACCTCACGGGCTTCCCCGTCCATCTCCACCACGATGCTATCGCCGTCGGTGACGTGCAGGACGCGCGCCCGGACCCAGCCGGGGGGCAACACAGGGGTAGGAGTGGCGGTGAACCGCGGGGGTGCCCGGTCGGGGGTCTCGCCCCTGGTGGGGGTGGACCGGCGCGTGCTCCGGGGGACTGAGGGCGTGGCCGAAGGGGCAGCCGTCGGCCGGGACGTGGAGGCGGGCCGTGCGGTCGGCGGACTTGCCAACGAGGGCGCTGGTTGGGCAGGAGGAGAGGGGAATGGCAGCGTGGCTAGGGCCCTGGGTGCTTCAGGGGTGAGCGTCCTCAAGTTGGCCTGGGAGCCCGGCTCCCCGCAGGAGAGGAGAGCCACGAGGCAAAAAGCACCCAGGGCTAGGAGGATAGCCTGCCTTGCCGCGCCCACCTCGCCACTCCGCGTCCCCCCGTGCCCCTTATACCGGCCGCCTCCCCTCCAGTGCCCGGGCCAGGGTCACCTCGTCGGCGTACTCCAGGTCGCCGCCCATGGGCAGCCCCCGCGCCAGGCGCGTCACCCGCACCCCCAGGGGGGCCAGCTGCTGGTAGATGTACATGGCCGTGGCCTCCCCCTCAAAACTGGGGTTGGTGGCCAGGATCACCTCCTCCACGCCCCCGGCCCGCACCCGGTCCACCAATTCCCGGATCTTCAGGTCGTCCGGCCCCATCCGCTCCAGGGGCGAGAGGACGCCGTGCAGCACGTGGTACACGCCGCCGAAGGCCCCCGTCCGCTCAATGGCCCACACGTCCAGCGGCTCCTCCACCACGCAGATGAGCCGGTGGTCCCGCGCCTCGTCGGCGCAGATGGAGCACGGGTCCTGCTCCGCCAGGTTGTAGCAGATGTGGCAGGTGACCACCTCCGTGCCCAGGGAGGCGATGGCCGCGGCCAGGGCCTCCCGCTGCTCCTCCGGGGCCCGCAGGAGGTAGAAAGCCAACCGCGAAGCCGTCTTGGGCCCGATGCCCGGCAGCCGGGCCAGTTCATCCCGCAGCCGGGCGATGGGCGCTGGCACGTTCCCGCGGCGCATGCTCTACAGAAGACCGCCCAGATCCAGGCCGCCGGTCAAAGCCCCCAGCCGCTCCGCGGCCAGGGCCTGCACCCGGTCCAGCCCCTCGTTCACCGCCGCCAGGATCAGGTCCTGGAGCATCTCCACATCTTCCGGGTCCACCACCTGGGGGTCAATGGTGATGCTCTGGAGGCGCTGATGGCCCGTCAGGACCACCTTGACCGCGCCGCCGCCCACGGAGACCTCCACCGTCTCCTCGCCCAGGGCTTCCTGGGCCTTGAGCATCTCTTCCTGCAGTTTCTGGACCTGCTGAAGCACGCCCCCGGAAGTCCGGGGCACGCGCAGCCCACGCGGTTTCCCCTTTCCCTTGCCCACGCCTGACCTCCTAAGGCTGTCCGTCGTCTTCCTCGGCTTCCGGGAAGGTGCCCCCCACCTCCGGGGCCTCCTCCCCGGTTCCCCACGATCCCTCTCCCCCCTGGTTCACGATGTCCACCACCTGCGCCCCGTAGCGGGTGACGGCCTCCTGGATCAGGGGGTCGGCCGCCACGGCCCGGTAGGCCCCGTCCAAATCCTCCTGCTCCCCTCTCGCGGGAGCCGCCGGCCGCTCCACCTCAGGCGTTGGAGCCTCCGGCGGAGGCTCGGGCGGCGGAGGAGGCCGCCTCTCCCGAGGGCCGGGGCCCTGGGCCCGGGCCCCACCCTGCACCAGCACACAGCGGATGCGGTGCGGAGCCCCCAACACGCGGCTGATGGCCTCCTGGACCAACTCCCGGTTCCGCGCTTCTTCCACCTGCCCCTTGTGGAACTGGTGGTAGAAGCCGATGGTCACCACCCCATCCTCAATGGACAGGGGCTCGCAGGACCCCCGCAGCACGGCCTCCACCTGGCGGCTGTGGGGGCGCACCTCGGCCAGCACCCGCCCCCACGCGGCCTTCAGCGTCGCGGCGTCTGCCTTGGTCCCCGGGGCCGCGGGCCGCGCCGCCTCGGGCGCGGGACGGGGGCTCGCCTGCTCCCGCGCCGCCGGCACCTCCCCAAGCGTGCGGGAGGTCCGTGCCGATGCAGGCCCCACCGGCGCGCTCGCCACCGCAGGGCCAGGAGCGGGCGCCACGGCCGGGGCTGGTGCCACGGGGGCCGCCTGCCCTGCCCCCTCCGCCCCGAGACAAGCCTCCACACAGGCCAGTTCCAGGGGGATCTGTGGCAGGAGGTCGCCCTTCATCTCCTCTACGGCCCGCTGGAAGACCCGCACCCAGCGCACCAACTCCTCCGCCGGAGCCCTCCGGGCCTGCTCCTGCATGGCCGCCACCTCCTCCGGCGCCCGGTTCAGGAGGCGCGCTTCGCCTCCCACCCGCAGGAGGAGCAGGCCCCGCAGGTGCTCCACCAGCGACCGGGCCGCGTAGGCCAGGTCCGTGCCTCCACGGGCCAGGTCGTCCACCAGCCTGAGGGCCCGGGGCACATCCCGGGCCAGGAGCGCCTCCACAAGCCCGCTCACGGCGGCAGCCGGCACCGACCCCAGCACCGCCTCCACATCCCGGACCGACACACGCCCCTCGCAGAAGGCGAACAGTTGGTCCAGGAGGCTCACCGCATCCCGCACGCTCCCGGTCGCCTGGCGCGCGATGAGGTCCAGGGCCGCCGGCTCTACCTCTACCCCTTCCGCCCGAGCGATCTTGGCCAGGTGCTCCACAATGAGGTTCAGGGGCACGCGGCGGAAGGCAAAGCGCTGGCAGCGGGAGAGGACCGTGGCCGGCACCTTCTGGGGGTCCGTCGTCGCCAGGACGAAGAGGGCATGGGGAGGGGGCTCCTCCAGCGTCTTGAGGAGGGCGTTGAAGGCGTGCTCCGTGAGCATGTGGACCTCGTCCACCACGTAGACCTTGTAGCGGGCCTCGTTGGGGCGGAAGTTCACCCTCTCCCGGATCTCGCGGATCTCGTCAATCCCCCGGTTGGAAGCAGCGTCAATCTCAATGAGGTCCAGCAGGTGTCCCTCGTTGATAGCCTGGCAGATGGCGCACCGGTTGCAGGGGCGCGCTGCCAGGTCCTCGTCCAGGCAGTTGACCGCCTTGGCCAAAAGGCGCGCCGTGGTCGTCTTGCCCGTGCCCCGTGGCCCGGCAAAGAGGTAGGCGTGCACGATCCGCCCGTCCTGCAGGGCGTTGCGCAGGGTCCGGGTCACGTGCTCCTGTCCGATGACTTCCTCAAAGGTCTGAGGCCGATACTTGCGGTAGAGCGCCAGGCTGGCCATCTGCCTCTCCTGGGCACAGGTGGGATTGGCCTGCACCGCCCCGCGGGGCGCTGCGCCGGACGCGGGACACATCCGGCGCGCAAACAGGCCTTCTACCCCCCGCTCGTCCCAAGTCTAACACCGAAAGAGGATTTTGGCAAGGGCAGCGGGGCCTTGTCCTCAC
>DAOTYM010000172.1:0-3792 GCA_034434775.1 Anaerolineae bacterium
CTTTGACGAACTCTTCGGCTTCTTCCCGCCCTATCCCGCCAACCCGCCCTCCAAAGAGCCCCTCATGGCCCTCCTCAAGCAGGCCCGCGCCTACGGCCTGGGGCTCATGCTCACCACCCAGAACCCAGTGGACCTGGACTACAAGGGCCTGACCAACGCGGGGACCTGGTTCATCGGCACCCTGCAGGCCGCGCGGGATAAGGAGCGCCTGCTGGACGGCCTGGAGGGCGTCGCCAGCGGCCTCAGCCGGCCCTACCTGGATAAGACCCTCTCCAGCCTGCGCAAGCGGGTCTTCCTCCTGCACGACGTGCACGAGAAGGCCCCCCGCATCTTCCAGACCCGGTGGGCCATGGCCTACCTGCGGGGTCCGCTCACCCGGGACCAGATCCGCACCCTCAAGAGGGCGGTGCAGGTGACGCGCCCCACGGCCGTCGCCGAGGTCCCTGCGGCGAAGCCCGCGCCGGCCGCGGCCCTCTCCGTGGAAGGGTTCTCCTCCGCGCCGCCGGCCCTGCCACCGGACGTTCCCCAGTTCTACCTGGTGGCCAACACCACCCTGGACCAGGCCGTGCGCGCCTGGCAGGAAGCGCAGCGCCGCCAGGTGGAGGTCCTGGAGGCGAGGACCCTCTACCGGCCGGCCCTCCTGGGCCTGGGGGCGGTTGAGTACGAGGACGTGGCCAAGGGGCTCCGGCACCGGGCCAAGGAGGCCCTGGTCGTCTGGGGCACGGAAGGGGGCACGGCCACCTGGGCGGATGCCGAGGCTTGGCCCCTCTCCGAGGCAGACCTGAAGGGTTCCCCGGCGCGGGACGCCCTCTACGAGCCCGTGCCCGAAGCCTTCAACGAGCCGAAGGAACTGCGGGCCTTGGAGCGGGCCTTCGCCGACCACCTGTTCCGCACCGCCCGGCTGGAGGTCTTCTACAACCCCGTCCTCAAGGTCTACGGCCAGGCGGGCGAGTCGGAACGGGAGTTCCGAAAGCGGTGCGAGGAGGCCGCCCGCAAGGCCCGGGACGAGGAACTGAAGAAGGTCCAGGCGAAATACAAGGCCCGGCGGGAGAAACTGGAACGGGACTTGCAGAAGCAAGAATTGGAACTGGCGGAGCGCAAGGCCGAGTACGAGGGCCGCAAGCGGGAGGAACTCCTCTCGGCCGGGGAGACGGTCCTGGGGATGTTCCTGGGGCGGCGGCGCTCCACCCGCCCCATCTCCAGCGCCAGCCAGCGCCGCCGCCTGACCGAGAAGGCCCGCCTGAACGTGGAGGAGGCGGAGGAGAGGCTCAAGGCCCTGAAGGAGGACCTGGAGGAAGTGCAGAAGGAGGAAGCCGAAGCCCTGGAAGAGGTGCGGGACAGGTGGGCCGACGTCCTGGACCAGGTGGAGACGGTCGCGGTCAAGCCCCTCAAGCAAAATGTGCGGACGCTGGCCTTCGGCCTGACGTGGGTCCCGCACTGGCTCGTGGCCTACCGGGACGCCCTGACCGGTTCCACCGCCAGCGCGGTGCTGCCGGCCTTCAGTCCGGAGCGGCGATGAGGGAAGGGAAGGCCGTGTCCACGCCCGCGCGCCCTCAGGCTCCAAGCCTTGAGGTGCGCTCCCTGGCGCCCGGCGCGGGGGCCGTGCCCCACCGGGGCCTGGGGGCAGCGCTTGTCCGCTTCTTCCTGACGCTGGCCTACCTGGCGGGGATCGTGCTCCTGGCCGGCTGCGCCTCGGTCGCCTGGTTCCAGATGCGGTATGCCGGCCGCATCTACCCTGGCGTCTCGGTGGCCGGCATCCCCATCGGCGGCCTGACGCCTTCGGAGGCCGAGGCCCTGCTGGAGGAGGCCTACCAGTACCCGGAGTCCCTCTGGCCCACCCTGGTCTACGGGGAGCGGCGCTGGAAAGTGGCCCCGGCCGACCTGGGCGTGCGCCTGGACGCCGCGGATACCGCCATGCGCGCCTACCGCCTGGGCCGGGATGGCCCCCTCTTCCAGGACCTGTGGCTCCAGGCCCAGATGGCCCTGGAGGGGTACGCGCTGGAGCCCACTTTGACCTACGACCCGGCCCTCACCGCGGGCTACCTGCGCCGCCTGGCCCAGGAGGTGGACCAGCCAGTGCGGGACGCCGTGCTGGTCATCCGCGACCTGCAGGTTGCGGCCACCACGAGCCAGGTGGGCCGCCAGGTGGACGTGGCTGCCACCCGCCAACTCCTGGAGCGGGAACTGCGGGCCATGGCCGGGCGGGAGGTCCCCTTGGTGGTGCGGGAGATCGCCCCCACCGTGGCCAACGTGGACCGCGCCCGCCAGCAGGTGGAGCAGATGATCGCCGCCGACCTCAGGCTCCTCGTGCCGGAGGAGATCGGCAAGGGGCCGTGGGTCCTCTCCCGGGAGGAACTGGCGCAGATGCTGCGCGTCCAGCAGGTCAAAGGGCCGGAAGGCCCGGCGTGGGAGGCCTGGCTGGACCAGAAGGCCCTCACAGACCTCCTCCAGGAGATCGCCGCCGCCGTGGACCAGGAAGCGCGGGACGCCCGCTTTGACTTTGACCCCGTCACCGGCACGCTCACGCCCATCGTCATGAGCCAGAACGCCTACCACCTGGACGTGGCGGCCTCCCTGGAGCGCATCAACCGCCAGGTCCTCACCCCGGAGCGCGACGTCATGCTGGCGGTGGAGATCGTGAAGCCCAAGGTTTCGGTGGAAGACGCCCCTTCCTACGGCATCCACGAACTCGTCTCCAAGGGAGCGACCAGTTTCAAGGGCTCTTCGGCCGGCCGGGCGAAGAACATCCAGGTGGCGGCCTCCAAGTTCCACGGCATCGTCGTCCCGCCGGGCGATGTCTTCTCCTTCAACCAGTACCTGGGAGAGGTCACCGCCGAGGAGGGGTACGAGGAGTCCCTCATCATCTTCGGGGACCGCACGGTCCGGGACGTGGGTGGGGGCATCTGCCAAGTCTCCACCACGGCCTTCCGCGCGGCCTTCTGGGGCGGGTTTGAGATCGTGGAGCGCTGGGCCCACACCTACCGCGTCTCCTGGTACGAGCCGCCCGTAGGCCTGGATGCCACCGTCTATTCCCCCCTGGTGGACTTCAAGTTCCGCAATGATACGCCTTATTACCTCTTGATAGAGACGGAAACGGACCTGGCCACGGGCACCCTCACCTTCTACTTCTGGGGGACCCGGACGGGCCGCCAGGTTGAGATGTAAGGCCCCGTCATTGAGAACGAGAAGGACCCCGAACCGCCTCTCTACAAGAAGGACCCCACCCTCCCTCTGGGGGAGGTCCGCCAGGTGGAATGGGCCGTGCGGGGGATGGACGTGACGGTCCGCCGCACCGTGCGGGAGGGGGACCGGGTCGTCCACCGGGATACCTTCATCAGCCGCTACGCCCCCTGGCGGGCGGTCTACCTGGTGGGCACGGGGGAGCAGGTGGAGTCCTCCGAGTGAGGGCGGGCAGGCGACTATCCCCTCTATTCCCAGGGCTCTGGGGGGCGATTCGTGAATTGCCCTTACAGACCTCACCTACCCCCCAACCCCCTCCCTCTCCATCCGCTGATGGAGAGGGAGGGGGAGGCCGAAGGCCGGGGGTGGGTGAGGTGCGCAGGGCGAGGCGTGCCTGGCCCCTATGGGCCGTCCCCCTGCGGAGACGGCGTCGGCGCAGGCCGACGCCCTGCTTGAGCCCCGATTTGAATCGGCGGCTGGAAGTGGGAGGGGCGATTCGTGAATTGCCCCTACAGACCTCACCTACCCCCCAACCCCCTCCCTCTCCATCCGCTGATGGAGAGGGAGGGGGAGGCCGAAGGCCGGGGGTGGGTGAGGTACGCGGGGCGAGGC
>DAOTYM010000173.1:0-1789 GCA_034434775.1 Anaerolineae bacterium
CCAATTGCAAGACTCGGAGTTCCTCTATAGCCAGCAGGTCGTCCAGGACGTACAAGGCCGCGGAGTGGAGGTGCATCCCCGAGTACGGGAAGGCCCCCAGCGCCTTCCGGTCGCAGGGCAGGAGGAAGCGGCGGTAGTTCTCCGGCGAGAAGAAGAGCAGGGCGTCCTCTATCCAGATGGGCGCGGGTCCGGGGGCCCAGATACCGTAGCCGTTCACGTAGCCCCCGTGGAATGGAGGGATGCGTTCCAGGAGGCGCTGCACCACGGCAATCCAGATGTCGGTCACTCGGAGGAGGAACTGCGCCACCTCGTGAGGGTGGTCGTACAGTTCGTAGCACATCCGCTCGTTGCCCAGCGCCCCAGCCAGCATGTCCGAGGCCCCGTGCAAGAGCCCGCCGATGTGCCCCGTCGTCACGATGTAGCGGCCATCGCTGCGGGCCACCAGTTCGTCCGTCAGGGCCAGGAGGCGCTGGAGCCAAGGGTTGTCGTCCCGTAGGGCAATGGAGAGCAAGGCATCCCAATCCGCGTCGGGGATGGGCCGTATCCAAAGACTGCTAGACCTGGGCACTACCTCAATGGGGCAACCGATGATGGCCTCCATCCAGGGAAAGCCGGCGAAAGGGAACGCGAACGCAAAAGTGGAACTGCCCGGCGGGATGAGCCGCTCGCCCTCGTAGCGGTGCCAGAAGCGCTCCAGAGTCAGATCCTCCGGCTGCACAGGCCGTCCCGGCGGCGGCAGATAGGTGGAACGCAGCGGGTAGATGACCCCCTCCCCCGGGAAGACGCGCAGGAGCGGGCCTCCAGCGTTCTCTCGCTGCCAGAAGGCCCGGTGCCGTTCTACCAAAGCCCGGATGTCCTCTTCCAAAGGCTCCCCGTTCACCGGCACTGTCTCCCTGCCCGTGCGACCTACGGCCCTGGCGCTGGATGCGCCTCTTTGAGGCGCGCCGAAACCACCAGAAGCACTCCCGCCAGCACCACCACGCCCCCGGCCAACTGGCGCAGGCCCGGCACCGTCCCCAGAAAAAGGTACGCCACAGGGATGAGGAACAGCGGCTGCACGTTGCGGATAATGCTCATGCGGGCCACGCCGATGTGCATGATGGCCCGGTAGTTCAGCGAGTTGGCCAGAAAGGGGCCGAAGAAGGACCCGCCCAGCATCCAGAGCACGGCGTGGAGGCTGGGCGTCCGCCAGCGGCCCACGGCCAGCACGTAGACGGCCAGAAAGAGGGACGTCCCCAGGGCGCGGAAGCCAGCCAGGGCCGTGGGCGAGCACCCGTCCGTCATGCACGAGCGCGCCACCAGCCAACTGCAGGTGTAGAAGGCGGCGCTGAAGACGACCAGGAGCAGCCCCGTCAGGACCAACTGGCCGGAAGCATAGGTGATCACGGCTGCGCCAGTGATGGCCAGGATCATGCCGCCCAGTTCCCGGGCCCCCAGCCGTTCCCCCAAGAGGAACACCCCAGCCAGCACGCTGGTGACGATCGCCAGCCGGAAGAAGAAGGAGACCAGCACCGGGTCAATGAGCTCTATGGCCTTGAAGAAGGCGCTCATGGAGATGGCGTTCACCAGGCCCAGCAGGGCCACCTGGCCCCAGTGCTGGCGCTTGAGGCGCACCTGCTCCTTCTGGCCGCTCACCAGGAGGTAGCCCATGGTGATGAGGAAGCCGAAGCCAAACCAGACGACGTTGAACGTCTCGCTCCCGATCTCCCGCACCACGATCTTGCTGACAACGTAGGTGGCGCAGAGGCAGGCCGTCCCAGCGATGGCCATCGCGTAGCCCCACAGGGCC
>DAOTYM010000174.1:0-1583 GCA_034434775.1 Anaerolineae bacterium
GGGCGGGCACCGCGGTCGTCGCCGCGCAGGATGTCTACGGCGCGACCTACGCGCTCCTGGCCCGCTTCCTGCCGACGTTGGGCGTGCAGACGCGCTTTGTGGATGTGGCCGACCTGGCGGGCGTCCAGCGTGCCCTGGAGGAAGCGCACCCCAAAGTGCTCCTCTTTGAGACCCTCTCCAACCCCCTCCTCAAGGTGGCGGACGTCCCAGCCCTGGTGGAGATGGCCCACCAGGTAGGGGCACTGGTCGTGCTGGACCACACCTTCGCCACGCCCTACCTCCTGCAGCCCATCGCCCTCGGCGTGGACATCGTGGTGCACAGCGCCACCAAGTACCTGGGCGGGCATGGGGACGTCCTGGCCGGGGTGATGGTGGCCTCGGCGGAGCCCATCGCCCGGGCGCGGGAGTGGATGAAGGTCCTGGGGGCGAACCTGGCCCCTGACACCGCTTACCTGGCCCTGCGGGGCCTGAAGACGCTCCCGGTGCGGATGGCCCGCCACTGCGCCAATGCCCTCACCGTGGCGCGGTGGCTCCAGGGGCATCCCCGCATCGCCCGCGTCCTCTACCCCGGCCTGCCGGACCACCCTCAGCACGACCTGGCCAAACGCCTCTTCCGCGAGGGGTGCTTCGGGGGGATGGTCTCCTTTGAGATCGCCGGGGCCGACCAGGAGGCCGTCTTCCGCTTCATGGAGGCGCTCAGGCTGGTCCTGCCGGCCACCAGCCTGGGCGACGTCTACAGCCTGACCCTCTACCCGGCCCACTCGTCCCACCGTGCCCTGACGCCGGAGGAGCGGGCCGCGGTGGGCATTGGGCCCGGCCTGGTGCGCCTCTCGGTGGGCCTGGAGGACCCCCGGGACATCATCGCCGACCTGGAACAGGCGCTGGAGCGGATATGACCACCCGACGTTACCGCGCTCCTCTGCGCTGGGCCATCTTTGACCTGGATGGCACCCTGAAGCAGGCCCGCGACCCCTACGTCTACCTGCACGAGCGGCTGGGCATGGCGGAGGCGGCCGCGCCCATCACCGAGGCCGGCCTGAGCGGGCGCATCCCGTACGAGGAATGGTTTCGGCGGGACGTGGGCCTGTGGCGGGGCCAGCCGGTGGCGCGCCTCCAGGCGCTCCTCCGGGAAATCCCCTACCATCCAGGGGCACGGGAGGCCGTGGCCGACCTGCGGCGGCGGGGCTTGCGCCTGGCCATCCTCACCACCGGGCCTCACTTCCACGCCGAGATGGTGGCCGAGGAGTTGGGGTTTGAGCGGGTGGTGGCCAACCAGGTGGGGGTGCAGGATGGCACCGTGACGGGGGAGGTCGGCCGGGTCATCCCACTGGGGGGCAAAGGGCCGGCCCTTCGGGAGTTGCTGGAGGCGTGGGGGGCGGACCCAGCCGCGTGCCTGGCTGTGGGGGATGGGGAGTCGGACGTGCCCATGTTCCGGGAGGTGGGGCTGGCCGTAGCGGTCTGCCCCGAGTCGCCCGCAGTGCGGCAGGCCGCGGACCTCGTGCTGGAATCGCCCGACTTGACCGGCCTCGTGGGCGCGCTCCTGGCCCTGGACCCGCACCTCTTGCCCCCACCTGTCCGCTAGG
>DAOTYM010000175.1:0-4439 GCA_034434775.1 Anaerolineae bacterium
CATCTCCACCTGGAAGACGTAGCCGTTGGAGCGGATGCCGTCCAGGTCAATCCCTTCCAGGGCCTCGCGTCGCCAGCACTTGAAGCCTGCGGTGGCGTCCCGCACCTTGAGGCCGAGGATCAGGCGCACGTAGACGCTGTTGGCCCACCAACTGAGGAAGTACCGCCCGAGGCCCCACCGTTCGTCCAACTTCCCCCCAGGGGCATACCGCGACCCCACCACCACGTCGTACTCCTCGGCCCGTTCCACCAAGAGAGGGACATAGGCCGGCGAGTGGGAGAAGTCCGCGTCCATCTGGACGATGCGCTCGGCTCCCTGGGCCAGGGCGTACTTGAAGCCGGCCACGTAGGCCGTCCCCAAACCGCCCTTGCCGGGCCGGTGCAGCACGTGGAGCCGGCCGGGGTGCTCCTGGCTCAGGGCATCGGCGATCTGCCCGGTGCCGTCGGGGGAGTTGTCGTCCACCACCAGGACCTCCAGGCGCGGGAGGTCCAGCCCGAAGAGGGCCTCTACCATCTTGGGGAGGTTGTCGGCCTCGTTGTAGGTCGGGATGACCACCATCACCCGCCTGGTGTGGGGGGTGTGGACCTGTTCGTCGCTCAAACCTTGGCTCCTTGTGGGGGCGCTGTAGGAAGCCTGCCCCCAGGGGTGTGCGGGCCCATTATAGCACCCGCCGGGAGGATCGTCAACGCGGGCCTGGGCGCGCAGCAGGGCTGACTTGTTTTTTACAAAGGGAAGACCTTAACGGCTCTTCCGGACGCTAGATGGCACGCCAGGAGGCGTGCCCTACGGTCTGTCACACCGGAAGGCTGTCAGAGTTCTGTAAGAATGAGTCATCCCTGGGGCGCGCAGCAGGCCGGCCTCCCGCCAGGTGGCCCAGATGTGCGGAGCCGCCATGCCCATCCTTTGCCTTTTGCCCCGTCCGGATGTATAATACCGCCCGACCTCTTCCTCAGGAGAACCCTTGATGCTCAAGACCAACACCTGCGGCGAACTCCGCCTGAAGCACGTGGGCCAGAAGGTGGTGCTGGCGGGGTGGGTCCACCGCCAGCGTGACCACGGTGGCCTCATCTTCCTGGACCTCCGCGACCGCGAGGGGATCACCCAGGTGGTGTGCGACTCCGAACGGGCTCCCCAGGCCCACCAGGTGGCCGCCCAAGCGCGGTCCGAGTACGTGGTGCAGGTTGTCGGCACCGTGCGGGCGCGGCCGGAGGGGCTGCGAAACCCCAACCTCGCCACGGGGGACGTTGAGGTCCTGGCCGAACAGGTGGTGATCTTGAACCCGTCTAAGACGCCGCCCTTCTACATCGCCGACGGTGGCGACGAGGTCAGCGAGCCCCTGCGCCTCAAGTACCGCTACCTGGACCTGCGCCGTCCTTCCATGCAGCGCAACATCCTCCTGCGCCACCGCATCGTGAAGTTCATCCGGGACTACCTGGACGCCCGGGGCTTCGTGGAGATTGAGACGCCCATCCTCATCAAGAGCACGCCCGAGGGAGCGCGGGACTACCTGGTCCCCAGCCGGCTGCACCCGGGCAAGTTCTATGCCCTGCCCCAGTCTCCCCAGCAACTGAAACAACTGCTCATGGTGGCGGGGTATGAGAAGTACTTCCAGATCGCCCGCTGCTTCCGCGATGAGGACCTCCGGGCGGACCGCCAGCCGGAGTTCACCCAATTGGACCTGGAGATGTCCTTCGTGGAGCGGGAGGACATCCTCCAACTGATAGAGGGGCTCTTCACGGCCCTGGTGCAGAAGATGGCGGAGCCCAAGGAACGGGGGGGCTTTGACCTGAACATCCGTCTGATGCAGACGCCCTTCCCGCGCCTCACCTATCGGGAGGCCATGGACCGCTTCGGCACCGACAAACCCGACCTGCGCTTCGGCCTGGAACTGGTGGACCTGACCGACCTCCTCCGGGAGAGCGGCTTCCAGGTCTTCCGCAAGGCGGTGGAAGAGGGAGGCGTGGTGCGGGGCCTGCGGGCGCCCGGCTGCGCGGGGTACTCCCGCCGCCAGGTGGATGAACTTGCGGTGCTTGCCAGGCACCACGGCGTGGCCGGCCTGGTCACCTTTGCCGTCACCGCGGAAGGGGTGCGTTCCAGCGCGGCCAAGTTCCTTACCGAGGGCGAGTTGGAGGGCATCCTCCGCCGCATGGGGGCGCAGGAGGGGGACCTCCTGCTCCTGGCGGCCGGGCCGTGGAAGGAGTCGGTTGAGGCGCTGGGCGCGCTGCGGGTGGAGATAGGCGAGCGCCTGGGCCTGCGGGACGATTCCCTCATCGCCTTCGCCTGGGTCCTGGAATTCCCCCTCTTGGAGTGGGACGCAGACGAGCAGCGGTGGACGGCCGTGCACCATCCCTTCACAGCGGCCATGCCCGAGGACTGGGACCTCCTGGAGACGGACCCCGGCCGCGCCCGCGCCCAGGCTTACGACCTGGTGGCCAACGGCCTGGAGATCGGCGGAGGGAGCATCCGCATCCACCGGCGGGACCTTCAGGCGCGCATGTTCCGCGTCCTGGGGATTGATGAAGAATCGGCGCGGGCCCAGTTCGGCCACCTGCTGGAAGCCCTGGAGTACGGCGCGCCGCCCCACGGCGGCATCGCCCCGGGGATTGACCGCCTGGTCATGCTCCTGGCCGGCGAGCACAACATCCGGGAGGTGGTCGCTTTCCCCAAAACCCAGAGCGCTGTGGACCTGATGATGGATGCCCCTTCCCCCGTGTCGGAAAGGCAACTGCGGGAACTGCACCTGCGCGTGGTGGAAGACGAAGACTGACCCCCAGGCCGCTGGAGGTACCGATGCCCACCTTGCTCCTCAGGCATGCCGACGTGCTGGTCACCATGGACGGGGACCGGCGGCGTATCCCGGATGGTGGGCTCTGGGCCGAAGATGGGGTCATCCGCCAGGTGGGCCGCACCGAAGACCTGCCAGCCCGGGCTGACCAGGTCCTGGACGCCCGCGGCATGGTGGTCATCCCGGGCCTGGTCAACACCCACCACCACTTGTACCAGACCCTGACCCGGGCCCTGCCCGAGGTAGAGGCGGCGGGGCTCTTCACCTGGCTCCGGAACCTCTACCTGGTCTGGGCGGAACTGACGCCGGAAGCGGTCTATGTGAGCGCGAAGGTGGGCCTCGCCGAACTGCTCCTCTCCGGCTGCACGGCCACGACGGACCACCTGTACCTCTTCCCCAACGGTGTCCGCCTGGACGATGAGATCCTCGCCGCCCAGGAACTGGGGGTGCGCTTCCATCCCTGCCGGGGGAGCATGTCCCTCGGCCGGTCCAGGGGCGGGCTTCCCCCCGATGAGGTGGTGGAGGACGAAGAAGCGGTCCTCCGGGACTGGGAGCGGGTGGTGGACACCTTCCACGACCCGCAGCCCTATGCCATGTGCCGCATCGCCGTGGCCCCTTGCTCGCCCTTCTCCGTCACGCCGGACCTGATGCGGGAGGCGGCAGCCTGGGCCCGCTCCAAGGGGGTCCTCCTGCACACCCACGTGGCCGAGACGCTGGACGAGGAGCGGTTCTGCGTGGATCGCTTCGGCATGCGCCCTGTGGCCTATATGGAGCGGCTGGGGTGGGTGGGGCCGGACGTCTGGTATGCCCATGCCGTGCACCTGAACGCGGACGAGGTCCGCCTGATGGCGGAGACGGGCACCGGCGTGGCCCACTGCCCCAGTTCCAACATGCGCCTGGGGTCGGGGATCGCGCCGGTGGTGGAGATGCGGCGGGCCGGCGTGCGGGTGGGCCTGGCCGTGGATGGCAGCGCGAGCAACGATGCCTCCCACATGCTGGCGGAGGCACGGCAGGCCTTGCTCCTGCAGCGGGTGCGCCACGGTGCCGAGGCCCTGCGCGCCGAGGAGGCCCTGGAGATGGCCACGGTGGGCGGGGCGCGGGTCCTGGGGCGCGACGACATCGGAAGCCTGGAGCCTGGCAAAGCGGCGGACTTCGCCGGCTTCCGGTTGGATACGTTGGACTACGCGGGCGCGCACGACCCGGTCTCGGCCCTGCTCCTCTGCCAGCCGCAGCGGGCCGCCCTCGTGGTGGTGAACGGCAAGGTGCGGGTCTGGAACGGCGAGGTGGTGGGCCTGGACCTTGGGGCGCTTGTGGTCCGGCACAACGCCATCGCCCAGGAGATGGTGGCCCGGGCCCGCAGCCGGGGGTGAGCCTGAATTTTTCGCCCAAGGAGAGGTGAGGATGCAGCCAGCCATTGCCTTGGTGGAGACCAACAGCATCGCCCAGGGGATCCGGGTGGGCGACGCCATGATGAAGAAGGCCGACGTGCGCCTGTACGAGGCCCGCTCCATCTGCCCGGGGAAGTACATGGTCCTGGTGGGGGGCGAGGTGGGCCCGGTGGAGGAGTCGTACCGGGAGGGGGTGGCCGTGGCCGCCGATACGCTGGTGGACCAACTGTTTCTCCCCAACGCCCACCCCGACATCTTCCCCGCGC
>DAOTYM010000176.1:0-12879 GCA_034434775.1 Anaerolineae bacterium
CCCCTTGAAGAGGATCACCAGGGGCAGGATGATGAGGAGGCAGACCACGCCCCCGGCCGTCCCCACGGCCCAGCCAGTGCCGGAGACGCGCCCCATCTCCTCCGGCGCGGCGATCTCCGGCAGGAAGGCGTCGTAGAAGACCTGGGCGGCGCGGTAGCCGATCTCCGCCAGGATGAAGAAGCCCATCCCCAGGGCCACGGCGCCCGGTTTGGCGAAGAAGAGGCCGGCTGTGAAGACGCACGAGAGGGCGGTGAAGAAGAAGAGAAACCGCTTCTTCGCCCCGGAGAAGTCGGCCACAGCCCCCAACACTGGCGCGGTGACGGCCACCACCAGCATGGCGATCCCCACGGCGATGCCCCACAACCGGGACCCCTCCGGGCCGCCCACCACCTGCCCCTGGAAGTAGGCGGCGTAGACGGCCAGAAGGACCACCGAGGCGTAGGCCGAGTTGCCGAAGTCGTAGAGGTACCAGGACCAACGTTCGCGACGGGTGGACATGGGCATGGAAACCGCTGTGGACATGTGCTCCTCTCCTTTCTTCCCTGCGACGGCCTTAAGGTTCCAGCGCGACCTTGATGGACCGATGGGTCCTCTTGTCCCAAGCGACGAGGAAGGCCTGCCGGTAGGCAGCCAGGGGGAAGCGGTGGGTGAGGAGGTCCTGGCACTGCAACCGGCCCGCCGCCATCCAGCGCATGGCCAGTTCAAAGGTGGAGAGGGTTTCCCCTTCCCAGGAGACCACGTCGTGCCCGACGGCTCCGATGAGGTCCACCTCTTGGTACCAGACGGGCGTGAGGTCCACCGTCATGCGGTGCAGGGTGGCTCCCACCAGCACCACGGTGCCGCCAGCGCGGGTCCAGCGCAGGGCGTTCGTCACGGTCTGGGCCACGCCCACCACGTCGTAGACGACGTCAAACCCCCCGAGGAGCATGCGGTTCCCGCGCCACCCCTCGTAGAGCCGCGCTCCGGTGAGGCGGGCCGCATGGGCAAACCCATCCTCGTGGGCGAGGAAGGTGTGGTCCGCACCGAAGCGGGCCGCCAACTCCGCCTGCCAGGGGAACTGGGCCACGGCGGTGACCTCGCATGCGGGCTGCAGGATGCGCAGCACCTGGAGGAGCAGGAACCCGAGGGTGCCGCTCCCCAGCACGAGCACCCGTTCCCCCGGCCGCGGCACGCGGCGCCAGGCGGCGTGGATGGCCACCGCCGCTGGCTCGGCGAAGATAGCCTCCTCGTCCGCAAGGCCGTCCGGGATGTGGAGGAGGGTGCTGGCCGGGGTGATGAAGGAATCGCCAAAGCCGCCGCCCACCGGCTCAAGGCCGCCGGGCTCGGAGGCCCGCTCGCAGAGGACTCGGTGCCCCCGCGCGCAGGGGCCGCAGAGGTCCGCCCGGCCCCGGGCCCGGCAATCGTGGCCGCGGCCCCAGCGCACCACCCGGTCGCCGACCTGGAACTCCTCCACAGCGGGACCCACTTCCACCACTTCCCCCACCATCTCGTGGCCCAGGTAGGTGCGGCGGTGGGAGGGCAGGGCTGCCGGTGCCACGTCCAGGCTGGCATCCAGGAAGACCTGGTGCAGGTCGCTGCCGCAGATGCCGCAGAGGCGGTTGCGCACCCGCACCCAATCGGGGGCTGGCAGGGGCGGGTCGGGGAGGTCGGCCAGGTGCACGGGGGAGGTCGGGCCGAAGCAGGCGGCCGGGGAGACGCGCCCGAGGAGCCGGGTCAGGAGCACCCGTGGGGCCGAGACCTCCAGGTAGAGGGTTCGCATGGGGCAGGTCCCCTCCCGCGCCTTCACGGACCACGTCGCTATCGGCCGATAACCGGTGTCCACATCCCGGGCCCTACCGCTGGGGGATTATACACAGAACGGGAGGCGATGTCAACGGAGCGTCCCGCCCCTCGTGGGCGGCCGGTCCTGGGGCAGGCACAAGGCCTGCCCCTACGGGGCCAGCGGGACGGGGGGCGTAGGGGCGACATGTGTGCCGCCCCAGGGCCGCCGATGAGCCGTCAACGAGCCGTCAACGAATGGGGAAACGAATAAACGAATGGGGTGGCCAGGCGCATTCGTTTATTCGTTCCCTTCATTCGTTGATGGCCGTCCTGGGCAGGCACAAGGCCTGGTCCGTGAAAAGTTTGACAAACCTTTCCCCCAGGTTTTATAATGCGGCGGGTACCGGGGCCCCACAAGCCGGGTGCCTGCTCCCGCGAAACCAGCAAGGAGGCGTGGACGTGTATGAGATCGTAGCCCGCGAGGACCTGGCCCCTGTGACCAAACTCTTCGTGGTCAGAGCCCCCCGAGTGGCCGCCAAGGCCCAGGCTGGTCAGTTCGTGATCCTCCGCATTGACGCACGCGGCGAACGCATCCCCCTCACCATTGCCGACTTTGACCGCGAGGCAGGGACCGTCACCATCATCTTCCAAGTGGTGGGCAAGACCACCAAGCAACTGAGCCTGATGCGGCCGGGCGAGGCCCTGGCCAGTTTCACCGGCCCGCTGGGCC
Organism: Anaerolineae bacterium; assembly: GCA_034434775.1. Lineage (GTDB taxonomy): Bacteria > Chloroflexota > Anaerolineae > DTPP01 > DTPP01 > DAOTYM01. Next base: position 2,492 of record DAOTYM010000176.1, read on the forward strand.
TTCCCACCGAGGTGGAGCGCTACGGGACAGTGGTCTGTGTGGGCGGTGGGGTGGGCATTGCCCCCATCTTCCCCATCGCCCGGGCGCTGCGTGAGGCGGGAAACCACGTCATCTCCATCATCGGAGCCCGCAACAAGGACCTCCTCTTCTGGGAGGAGAAGATGCGCTCCGTAAGCGACGAACTGATCGTCTGCACGGACGACGGCTCCTATGCCCGCAAGGCCTTGGTCACGGAGCCCCTGAAGGAACTCCTGGAGGCCCGCGGCGATGAGGTCCAGCGCGTCTGGGCCATCGGGCCGGCCATCATGATGAAGTTCTGCTCCCTCACCACCAAGCCCTTCGGCGTGAAGACCATCGTCAGCCTGAACTCCATCATGGTGGACGGCACGGGGATGTGCGGAGCCTGCCGGGTGGAGGTGGGGGGACGCACCCGCTTCGTCTGCGTGGACGGCCCCGAGTTTGACGGCCACGAGGTGGACTGGGACCTCCTCCTGAGCCGCCAGCGGATCTACCTGGAGGAGGAGAAGCGGGCCCTGGAGAAGTTTGAGCACGAGTGCCGCTGCATGGAAGCCGAACGAGCACAAGGGGTGGCACGATGACAGAGCCGAAACCCACCAAGCGAGAGAAGATCCCCCGCCAGCCCATGCCGACGCAGGACCCCCAAGTCCGGCGGCGCAACTTTCAGGAAGTGGCCCTGGGCCTCCCGCCGGAGCGGGCCGTTTTGGAAGCCCAGCGCTGCCTCCAGTGCAAGAAGCCCCTCTGCGTGACCGGTTGCCCCGTGGAGGTGCGCATCCCGGAGTTCATCCTGGCCCTCCGCGAAGGGGAGATGTGGAAGGCAGTGGAACTCCTCAAGGACAAGAACAACCTGCCGGCCATCTGCGGCCGCGTCTGCCCCCAGGAGACCCAGTGCGAGGCCCATTGCGTCCTGGGGCGCAAGGAGGAGCCCGTGGCCATCGGGCGGCTGGAGCGCTTTGTGGCCGATTGGGAACTGCGCCAGGGCGTGCGCCGGCCCCAACTGCCGCCCCCCACCGGCAAGCGGGTGGCCGTGGTGGGGAGCGGGCCGGCCGGGCTCACCTGCGCTGCCGACCTGGCGCGCCTGGGCCACGAGGTCACCATCTTTGAGTCGCTCCATGCCCCGGGCGGCGTCCTCACCTACGGCATCCCGGAGTTCCGCCTCCCCAAGGACATCGTCTACGCCGAGGTGGACTACGTCAAATCCCTGGGCGTGAAGATTGAACTGAACGTGGTGGTGGGCAAGACCCTCACCTTGGACGAAATCCTGGGCAAAGAGGGGTACGACGCGGTCTTCCTGGGGACGGGGGCTGGCCTGCCCATGTTCATGGACATCCCCGGGGAGAACTTCAACGGGGTCTACTCCGCCAACGAGTTCCTCACCCGCGTCAACCTCATGAAGGCCTACCTCTTCCCGGAGTACGACACGCCGGTCAAGGTGGGCCGCCGGGTGGCCGTCGTGGGGGCGGGGAACGTGGCGATGGACAGCGCTCGCTCGGCCCTGCGCCTGGGCGCGGACGAGGTCTTCATCGTCTACCGGCGCTCCCGGGCCGAGGCCCCGGCCCGGGCCGAAGAACTCCACAACGCCATAGAGGAGGGGATCCAGTTCCACTGGCTCACGAACCCGGTGGAGATCCTGGGCAACGACAAGGGGTGGGTGCGGGCCATGCGCTGCATCCGCATGGAACTGGGCGAGCCGGATGCCAGTGGCCGCCGCCGGCCCGTCCCTGTGCCAGGCACCGAGTTTGACCTGGAGGTGGACATCGTCATCATGGCCCTGGGGACGCGCCCCAACCCCCTCGTCTTCTTTGAGTCCAAGGGGCTGGAGCGGACCCGCTGGGGCACGGTGGTGGCCGACGAGCAGACCGGCCGCACCACCAAGCCACGGGTCTGGGCGGGAGGCGACATCGTCACCGGCGCGGCCACGGTCATCAGCGCCATGGGCGCCGGCAAGCGGGCCGCCGCCGACATCCACCGCTACCTGATGGCCGGGGACGGGGCCACCTGGGAAGGCCCTCGGCCCGCGGGCGCGTAGCCGCACGCCTTCACACCGGACCTCTTCTCCCAAGGCGTTGGGAGGGGATACCAAGAGCGGAGGGGACCAGCCTGGTCCCCTCCGTGTGCTACCTGCGTCCCTCGTCCAGCCAGTCCCCGCCAGGCGGAGGCTCCTCGGGGCCTCTGGCCTCGCCGGGTGTCTCCTCCGGCGGTGTCCCTTCCTTCGGGCCCTGTTCCTCCTCGGCAGGCCAGGCGGGCTTCTCCGCCGCAGGCGGTGCTGCCAAGGCGAACGCCCCGGCCTCCTCCGGGAGGCCCGGGGCCTCGGGCGGACCTGCTGGGGCGCCCAGGGCGGCGCGGCGGGCCATCTCCTGAAGCGCCTGCCCGGACTGGTAGAAGGCGGGGAGGTGGCGGGCGAAGACGTCTATCCGCATGGCCCGTCGCACGGGGACCTCGCTCAGGGCCTGCACCTGTCCCAGGAGGTCAAAGTCCAGCGTGCCGGCCACGATGCCTGGCCCTTGCTCTGTGCCCAGTTCCACCAGGACCCCCGTGCCGCGGGGCGTCATTTCGCAGGGGGCCAGGACTGCCGAGCGGCCCACAAACTCGGGCGCCGGCTCCTTGGGCTGGAGGTGGTTCCTCCCCACCAGGAAGGCGATGGCCCCGAAGATCTGGTTCTCCTGGACCCGCGCCTCAAAGGCCTGGCGGACCTTCTGGGCCAGGAGCCGGCCCGGGCAGGCCGCCAGGCAGACGAAGACGTCCGCCCCCTGCAGGGCCAGGATGCGCCCGGCCTCGGGGTAGAGGGCGTCGGTGCCGAACAGGATCCCCACCCGCGCCACCGGCGTGGCGATGGCCCGGAAGTCGTCCGCTGGCTGGGCCAGCCCTTCATCCCCGGGGTGGAGGTGGACCTTGGCCTGGGCCCCCAGGAGGCTGCCGTCGGGCCCGAAGACGAGGGCCTGGTTGAGGCGCTGTCCCCCGTCCACGAGGTAGGCGCTGCCGGCGACAATGGTCACACCCCATTCCCGGGCGGCGCGGGAGAAGACCTCTTCGTAGAGGGAGCGGAGGCGGTCTGGCTCCCGCTCCAGGAGCCGGGCGAGCCTAGAGCGGAGGGAGCCGACGAACGGCTTGCCCGCTGTAGCTGCCAGCCCGCTCCGTGCCCGTGCCCACCAGGAGGCTCCCTGCTCGTTCCCCTGCTCCATGGCCCGCAAGAAACCCAGGCCGAACCCGGACATGAGGGAGGTGGCCAGGGCCACCCCTGCCAGTTCCGGGAAGACCACCAGGCGCGCCCCCTTGTTGGCTGCCAGCCGCAGGAAGCGGTACATGTCCTGGCGGAAGGCCTCCACCTCGCTGTAGATGCGGAACTGCTGCTGGGCAGCCACCACTGTCACCTTATCCACGGTTTGCCTCCGATCTAGGGGACGGGCTGCTGGACCGCGCACCGGGGATGATACACCAAGTCGCGCTGGACTCCAAATGGGCGTTTCTACGTCCCGACCCCCCTCTCCCACAGGGCCCAGAAGACCCGCTCCGGCGTGGCCGGCAGACGGGTGATCCACACCCCCGTGGCGTCGTGGATGGCGCTGAGGATGGCCGGTGCCGTGGGCAGGGTGGGGAGTTCGCCCACCCCCTTGGCCCCATAGGGCCCGGTGGGGTCCGGCACCTCCACCACCACCGAGACCAGTTCCTGGGGCATGTCCTGGCTTGTGGCGATCAAGTACTCCGAGAAGTTGCGGGTGAGGATGCGGCCATCCTCCTGGCGAAAGTCCTCCAGGAGGGCGTAGCCCACCCCCATGTGCACCCCGCCGCCCACCTGCCCCCGCAGGAGGTCCGGGTTGATGGCGCGGCCGGCATCCTGCACCGAGATGACCCGCAGCACGTCCACGAGCCCAGTCTCCAGGTCCACCTCCACCTCGGCGACCTGGGTGCAGTAGCCGTAGGTCACGTGGGGCTCGCACTGGCCGGTCTCGGGGTCAAAGGGGGTGGTGCGGCGGACCTCCAGGGCGCGGAAGACGTAGGACGCGCGCACTTCCACATCGCCGGTCTCAGCCCGGAGGACCTCCTGCCAGCGGCGCCAGGCTTCCTGGCAGGCCCCCAGCACGGCGTTGCCGCACATGTAGGTCTGCCGGGAGGCGGAGACGGAACCGCCGTCGGGGACCCGGGCCGTGTCGCCCGTGACGAGGCGGACCTGGTCTGGGCGGATGCCCAGGGCATCGGCAGCGATCTGGGTGAGGACGGTGAGGACGCCCTGGCCGACCTCCGTGGCCCCCACGCGCACCTCAGCCTCCCGGATGGCTCCAGAGGGATCCAGGCGCAGGATGACCTCGGCGCCGGCCTTGTCGTCAAAGCCGAAGGAGTAGGCGATGTTCTTGAGCGCGCAGGCGATGCCGATGCCGCGCCGCTTGTGGGGCGCGGAGGCGGGCTGGCGGGGAGGGCGCTGCCAAGTTCCAGCGTGCCGCCACCCTGCAGCGCGGGCGGCCTCCACCAGGGTGGCCTCGGCGCCGCAGCCGGGGGGCATCACGTTGCCGGTGATGGCCACGCTCCCCTCCCGCAGGATGTTCCGCTGGCGCAGGTCCACCGGGTCCATCCCCAGGGCCTCGGCCAGGCGGTCCATCTGGCCTTCGTAGCCCACCGGGACCTGGGTGGCGCCGAAGCCCCGCATGGCCATGTTGGGCGCGTTGTGGGTGTGGACCAGGTACCCGTCCACGTGGACGTTGGGGACGACGTACGGCCCCACGGCGAAGGAGCAGGCGTTGGCCAGGACCACCATGCTGGTGGAGAGGTGCGCGCCGGCGTCGGCGATGAGTTCCACCTGCGCCGCCACCAGTTTGCCCTCCCGTGTAGCGCCCCAGCGGTGCCGGAGGATGAAGGGGTGCCGCTTGCCGTGGCCCCGGAAGGACTCCTCCCGCGTCCAGACCAGGCGCACCGGCCGGCGCAGGTGGAAGGCCGCCAGCGCCACCAGGAGTTGCAGGGAGATGTCCTCCCGCCCGCCGAAGGCCCCGCCCACCGCGGGCACGATCTCCCGCACCTGGTCCACGGGGAGCATGAGGGCATGGGCGATCTGGCGCACGTCGTCGTGGGCCCACTGCGCGGCGCAGACCACCGTCACCCGGCCCTCATCGTCTATGTACCCCAGGCCGGCCTCGGGCTGGAGGTAGGCGTGCTCCACGCAGTGGGTGCGGTATTCCTCCTCCACCACGACGTCGGCCTGGGCGAAGCCGGCCTGGAGGTCCCCCCGCCGGATGCGGATGCGGTGGATCAGGTTGGTCCCCTTCTCCGGGTGGACCAGGGGGGCGTCGGGGCGCATGGCCTCTTCGGGATCGGTGACGGCCGGCAGCCGCTCGGCGCGCACCTGCACCCGGCGCGCCGCGGCCCGGGCCACATCTTCCGTCTCGGCCACCACCAGGGCCAGGGGGTCGCCGGCCCAGTGGACGAGTTCCCGGACCAGGACCTCCTGGTCGTTCTCGTAGATGCCGAACTCGTTGCGCGGCACGTCCCGCCAGGTGAAGACGCGCACCACGCCCGGCATGGCCTCCGCGGGGCGCGTGTCCAGGTCCAGGATGCGGGCTGGTGCCTCCTGGGGCCAGACCACGGCCGCGTGCAACATCCCTGGCATGGTGAAGTCGCCGGGGTACAGGGCCTGGCCGGTGACCTTGGATGGAGCGTCCACCCGGTGGAGCGGTTGTCCCACATACTTGAGGGTGCTCATGGTTCGTTCCCCCTCTTCCTCTGCTGCAGCCGCCGGCGCCTCGTCACCTGCGGCGGGCGGCGTCCTGCACGGCCTCAACGATCTGGTAGTAGCCGGTGCACCGGCAGAGGTTGCCCGCCAGGGCCACCCGGATCTGCTCCGGGGTGGGCTGTCCCACCGTCCGCAGCAGCGCCTCCGCCGAGAGGAGCATCCCCGGCGTGCAGTAGCCGCACTGGGTGGCGGCGTGGTCCACAAACGCTTCCTGCAGGGGATGCAGCCTATCCCCCCGGCCCAGGCCCTCCACGGTGAGGACCTCCCGCCCGTAGGCCTGAGGCGCGGGCACCAGGCACGAGGTCACCGCCACGCCGTCCAGGAGCACGGTGCAGGCCCCGCACTCGCCCGCGCTGCAGCCGTCCTTGGTGCCGGTCAAGCCCAGGTCCTCCCGCAGGACCCGCAGGAGGCTGCGCCCGCGGACGTCGGGGATGGCGACCTCTTCCCCGTTGACCCGGAAGCGCAGGGAACGTCCGTCCCAATCCGCGGGCGGGAGGAGGGCTGGTGGCAGGGGACGGGCCACGCTCGCCTCCACGGGCCGCGCTGGCGGCGTGCCCTGCGCCAGGGCCTGGAGGACGCGGCGGGTCAGGACGCGCACCAGTTCCCGCCGGTAGGCTGCGGACCCCCGGATGTCGTCAATGGGCTGGGCCGCGGCGGCCGCGGCATCGGCGGCCGCGGCGATGGCCTCTGGGGTCAGGCGCGCGCCCACCAGGGCCTCTTCGGCCTCTCGGGCCCGGCGGGGCGTAGGGGCCACCGCCCCCAGGGCCACGCGGGCCAGGCTCACCCGCCCGGTTTCGTCTTCTTCCACGGCTGCGGCCACGCTGACCACGGAGATGGCCTGGGCCCGCCGCAGGCCGAACTTGGCGAAGGCCCCCCGGCGGACCGGGCGGCGGGGGACCTCCACCGCGGCGATGAGTTCCCCGGGCTCCAGGGCGGTCCGGCGCACCCCCAGGAAGAAGGCCTCCAGGGGCAGCGTGCGCGCCCCCTTAAGCCCCAGCAGGTGGAGGCGCGCGTCCAGGGCCAGGAGGGCCGGCAGGGAGTCGCCGGCGGGAGTGGCCGTGCCCAGGTTGCCCCCGATGGTCCCCCGGGCGCGGATCTGCGCCGAGCCGATCTGCGCCACCGCCTGGACCAGGAGGGGGGCTGCTTCCCAGGCCAGGTCGCTCCGGAGGATCGCCGCGTAGGTGGCGGCCGCGCCAAGGAGCAGGCCATCGCCCTTGGGGGTCGGGCCGATGGCCCCGAGGTCGGGAGCGCGGGTCACGTCCACCAGGGCCGGAGAGAGGTCAGGCTGATCTCGCAGTTGCACCAGGAGGTCGGTGCCCCCAGCCACCAGGCGGGCCTGGGGACCCAGGTCGGTGAGGAGCGCCACGGCGTGCCGAGCGTCCCTGGCGAAGTGATACGCGTGCCATGCCATGTGCAAGCCTCCCCCTTTGCGTCAGATGCCCAGGATCTGCTTGGCCAAGGTCAGGTAGATGAGCAGGCCGGTGGCGTCCACCAAGGTGGTCATGGCTGGGCCCGAGACGACGGCGGGGTCAATCTTGAGCCTGGCGGCGAGGAGGGGCAGGAGCGAGCCCATGAAGTTGGCCCAGACCACGATGACCAGGATGCTCAGGCCCACCGTCATGGAGAGGGCGCTGCCGCTCTTCCAGGAGAGGGCCCGCAGGAACGCGGCGGCCGCCATGCCGAGGCCGAGCAAAAGGCCCACGCGGACCTCGTGCCACCAGACCCGGAGGGCGTCTTGGAACGTGATGTCGCCGAGGGCCAGGGCGCGGATGATGGTGCTGGTGCACTGGGTGCCAGCGTTGCCGCCGGTGCCGATGAGGAGGGGGACGAAGTAGGCGAGGGCCACCACGGCGTCCAGTTCCTTCTCAAAGTGGCGCAGCACGGTGCCGGTGAAGGTCTCGGTGATGAAGAGGAGCAGGAGCCACCCGAACCGCCTGCGGGCGATCTCAAAGGCGCTGGTGTCCAGGTAGGGCTTGCCCAGGGGCAGGGCGCCACCGAACCGCTCAAAGTCCTCCGTGGCCTCTTCCTGCAGGACCTCCACCAGGTCGTCCACGGTGATGACGCCCACCAGGTGCCGCTCGGCGTCCACCACGGGGAGGGCCGAGAGGTCGTAGCGGGCCATGAGGCGGGCGCATTCCTCTTGGTCGGCCTCGGTGTGGACGTGGATGACGTCGCGGTCCATGAGCGTCTCCACGCGCGCGTGGAGGTCGGCCTTGAGGAGTTGGAAGAGGCTGACGACCCCCTGCAGGCGGTCCCGGTCGTCCACGACGAAGAGGTAGGCCGTGTCCACGCCTGGGGCCCAGCGCCGGACAGCCCGCAGGGCCTCCCCCACCGTCATATGGGTGCGCAGGGCCATGAATTCGGAGGTCATCAGGCCGCCGGCGGTCTCGTCCCGGTGGAGGAGGAGGGGCCGGACCTCATCGGCGTCCTCCATGTGGGAGAGGGCGGCCAGGGCCTGGGGCGGTTCCAGGTCGCCCAGGAGGTCGGCCGCTTCGTCCGGCTCCATCTCGTCCAGGATGGGGGCCAGGGCCTCCGGCGAGAGCTTGCTGGCCAGTTCGGCGGCGTCTTCCTCTTCCAGTTCCTCCAGGATGTCCGCTGCATCCGGCACGGAGAGTTGCGGCAGGAGGGTCTCCTGCTGTTCCGGAGGGAGGTCGCTGAAGACTTCGGCCTGGTCGGGAGGACGGAGGGCCTCAATGATGGCGATGGCGCCCGCCAGGTCGTTGGCTGCCAGCCGTTCGCGCACTTGCTCCAGGGCCTGGTCAACCAAACGCATCTCCATGGCGCACCGCCGAGGGGGATAGGGTCTCCGGACGACGATGGACGGCGGGGCCGCCGAGGGCGCAATGACGCGGTAACACCGCAGGGTGCGGCCCTGCGGTGAGTTTCACTCTACCACGTTTCACGTGGGATGTCAACTCGGCAAACCGAAAGGCCGGCAGTGCCAGCGTTCCCGCAGCACGCCAGGAGGCGCGCCCCACATCCTGCCGGCTGGGGAGGGCGCAGGGGTTGGGGGCCGCGGCTCACCCTGCCCCGGTTTTGGACAAACGGCCGTTCTGCGCTATACTTGTGCCATGAGCGTCCAGTTCAGCGTCATGGTCCTCGCCGGAGGGCGCAGTTCGCGCATGGGGAGGGACAAGGCCTTCCTGCCCCTGGGCGGGCGCCCCTTGGTGGAACACATCCTGGAGCGCGTCGCGCCCCTGAGCGACGACGTCCTCGTGGTGGTGCGCGAGGCAGAGCCCTTTCGGCACCTGCCTTACAGGGTTGTGGAGGACCTGCCAGGGCCGCGCGGAGCCCTCACGGGCCTGGTTTCCGGCCTCCGCCAGGCCCGCCACGAGTGGGCGCTGGCGGTGGCCTGCGACATGCCCTTCCTGAACCCTCGCCTGATCCGCCACATGGCGCTCCTGGCCCCGGAGTACGATGTGGTGATCCCGCGGGTAGGAGGGCTCTTGGAGCCGCTCCACACCTTCTACCGGCGCACCTGCCTCGGCCCTATGGAGGACCTGTTGCGGCAGGGGGAGCAGAAGGTCATCGCCTTCTTCCCCCGGGTCCGCGTCCGGATCGTGGACGAGGGGGACCTGGAAGCCCTGGACCCCGGGCACCTTTCGTTCTGGAACATCAACACGCCGGAAGATTGGGAGTGGGCGCAGCGCCTGTACGCCAGGCTGGAGGGGGAACGCGGCCCATCCCCGGAGGGGGCGGCCCGCGCCTGAGGCCCCCAGAGACGCACGGCAAGGAGACGGAAAATGCGCGAGATCACAGTTGCAGTGGTGCAGGTGGCCCCGGCCCTGGGGGAGGTGGAGGAGAACCTCCTCAAGATGTCCGACTACCTGGAGCGGGTCTGCCTGGAGCAGGGGGTGGACCTGGTGGTCTTCCCCGAACTGGTGACGACGGGGTACGAGTGCGGCGTGCGCTTCACCGACCTGGCGGAGCGGGTGCCGGGGCACACGGTGAACCTCTTGGCCCGGCGGGCCTCGGAGTTCGGCGTGCACGTGGCCTTCGGCATGGTGGTCAAGGAGAAGGTGGAGAGCATCCTCTACAACGCCCAGGTGCTCCTGGGGCCGGACGGGGAGGTCATCGCCGAGTACCGCAAACTGCACCTGAAGGGGGAGGAGCGGCTGGCCTTCCGGCCGGGCTACCGGCTGGTCACGGCGGAGACGGCCTTCGGGGTGGTGGGGCTTGCCATCGGCTGGGACCTGGCCTTTCCGGAGGTGGCCCGGGGCCTCGTGCTGGAGGGGGCCGAACTCCTCGCCGTCAGCGCGGCCTACGAGGAGCCCCAGCAGGAGGAGTGGCACACCTTCCTCAGGGCCCGGGCGCTGGAGAACGCGGTCTTCGTGGCCGGGGCCAACCGGGTGGGGGAGGAGCCCAGTTACACCTTCTTCGGCGGGAGCGCGGTGGTGGGGCCCCGGGGCGAGGTGCGCACCCTGGTGGACGAGCCGGTGGAGGGGTACGCCGTGGTCCGGGTGGACCTGGACGAGGTGCGCCGCCGCCGGGAGGAGTCGCAGATCCTCCAGTGCCGCCAGCCCCAGGCCTACCGGGCCGTGGTGAAGAAATACTGATGCCCCGAGGAGAAGAGCCATGGAACGGGTGATTGACCTGCGCAGCGACACGGTGACCAAACCCACGCCAGCCATGCGGGAGGCCATGTACCGGG
>DAOTYM010000177.1:0-1694 GCA_034434775.1 Anaerolineae bacterium
GGCGGAAGATAGGGCCTGCCCTGGCCGCCTTGCGGGATGGGGCCTTGAACCTGATCCGTGGGTTGGGGTATCGGTACGTCCCCGATGCCTGGCGGGCTTTCTCCGTGCCCTCGGGGCGCCTCCTCCATTGCCTGTTGGCACCTTTGTAAAAACAATGAAAAGCCCTGAGACCCTTGCCAACTCCGCTCTGCGATGGGTTGGAGAAAGGCACCTTTGGAGGTATGCGGTCCCCTCGCGCCTTCGCGTTTTGCCCCGCGGTCCTGCCTGTGCTAAAATGCATGTTGTGCTAGGCAACGTTGACATATCAATGTGCATGGCTTGTTGATAGGTAGGCCACAGGGGGCGGGACGGTTGACTTTTGGCCCTCGGTGTGCTATAAGTTGTGCCGGAAGTCACAAATTCACCCCTGAGAAAACCGGAACGGGCGGGGGTCCTGCGGCCCCGGCCCGAGGCGAGAAGGTACAGGCAGTGGGAGAGTTCCACTATGGAGGGCAGGCGGTCATTGAGGGGGTGATGATGCGGGGCCGCTCGCGGGTGGCCGTCGCCGTGCGCAACCCCCGTGGCCAGATCGTCGCCCACACCGAGCCCCTGACCGCCAAAATCTACACCAGCCGCTGGGGCCAGTTGCCCTTCGTGCGGGGGCTGGGCATGCTCTGGGATGCCCTGGGCCTGGGCATCCGCGCCCTCCTCTTCTCCGCCGACGTGGCCCTGGACGAAGACGGCCAGGGCGAGGCGACCTTCAGCGGCCCCCTGGCCTGGGGCACCGTGGCCTTCTCCCTCGCCTTCGGCGTGGCCCTCTTCTTCGTCCTCCCCCTGCTCCTCGTGGGCTGGGTGGACCGCTACATCCACTCCGCCCTGGTGAGCAACCTGCTGGAGGGGGCGATCCGCATCGCCATCCTCCTGGGGTACCTGGCCGCCGTCGGTCTCGTGCCAGATATCCGGCGCACCTTCGCCTACCACGGCGCGGAGCACAAGACCATCAACGCCTACGAAGGGGGCGAGCCGCTGGAAGTGGCCCGCATCCAGCGCTACACCACCGCCCACATCCGCTGCGGCACGGCCTTCCTCCTCTGGGTGGTGGTGGTCTCCATCCTCCTGTTCGCCCTGCTGGGCCGCCCGCCCCTCGCCCTCCGCATCCTCTCCCGGATCTTGCTCCTGCCGGCCATCGCCGGCCTTTCCTACGAGATGATCCGGTTCAGCGCCCAGCACAAGGCGAACCCCCTGATCCGGGCCCTTGCCGGGCCCAGCCTGGCCCTGCAACGGCTGACCACCCGCGAACCCACCGACGACATGGTGGAGGTGGCCATCGCCGCCCTCCAGCCCGTGCTCCAGGCGGAGGGGCGGTGGCCCGAAGGCGCGGCGCAGAGCGCAGAACCGCAGGTGATATAGGGAGGGAACCCCCGATGGCGACGAACGAGACCACAGCCCGCATCTCAGCCGACCGGCTGCGCACTTTCTGCACCCAGGTCTTCGTGAAACTGGATGTCCCCGAGGAGGATGCTTACTGGACCGCCGACGTCCTGGTGGAGGCCAACCTCCGCGGGGTGGACTCCCACGGCGTGGCCCGCCTCAAGCGCTACGTGGATGGCCTGCGCACCGGCGTCATGCTCCCCCGGCCGCAGGTCGCGGTGGTCCACGAGACGGCCACGACCGCCCTCATAGATGGCGGCGGGGGCCTGGGGCAGCCAGTGAGC
>DAOTYM010000178.1:0-3891 GCA_034434775.1 Anaerolineae bacterium
CTCCTCCAGCAAGAGGTGAAGGTGAACGCAGAGGGGACCCTGCACCTGGACCTGACGTGGCAGGCCTGGGGCCGGGTCCAGGGGGATTACACCCTCTTCGTCCACCTGGTGGGCGAGGACGGCCGCATCCTGGCCCAGGACGACGCCCAACCCCAGGGGGGCAAGCGCCCCACCTCGGGGTGGCGCTCCGGGGAGATCGTGGCCGACGCCCGCACCTTGCCGCTATCCCAGGGGGTGTCCGGCCCGCTCCGCCTGGCCGTGGGCTGGTACCTCCCCCAGACTGGCGGGCGTCTGCCCCTGGTGCGGGCCTCGCTGCCCGCTGAACCTGACCACAGGGTGTGGCTCCATGTGCCGTAGGGTGTGCGTGGACGGGCTCCTCCTCCTGGCCCTGGGGCTGAGCCTCTTCGCCCTGGGGCCGCTCCTCCAGCCCGGGTACTTCTGGGGGGCCCACGACGCGCGCCACCACGTCTACTTCCTCTTTGAGTGGGACCGCTCGGTCCAGGAAGGCATCCTCTGGCCCAGGTGGTCGCCGGACTTCTGCTTCGGATACGGCTACCCCTTCTTCAACATCTACGGCCCCCTGGCGACAATGGTCGGCGAGGCGTTCCACCTCCTGGGGGCGGACTACGTGACGGCGGTGAAGATGGTCTTCGCCCTGGCCATCCTGGCTGGGGCCTGCACCATGTACGGGTTCGCCCGCCGCCTCTGGGGGCCCAGGGCCGGCTTCCTGGCCAGCGTGGCCTACACCTACGCCCCCTACCACATCCTGGATGTCTACGTGCGGGCCGCCCTCCCGGAGACCCTCTCCCTGGCTTTCCTGCCCCTGGTCCTCTGGGGGTTCTACGAGGCGGTGGCCCGGCCGCGCCTGGGGGCCGTCCTGTGGGCAGGGGCCGCCTACGCCGGCCTGATGCTCACCAGCAACGCCATCGCCCTCATGTTCACGCCGGTCCTGGCGCTGTACCTGGCGGCCCTGGTGCTCCACCGCGCGCTGCGGGACCAGCCCCCGCGGGCCTGGTCGCGGGAGTCGGCCTTGCCGCTGGCGGGCAACCTGCTGCACGTGGGAGGGCCACCCCTCCTGGGGCTCCTCGTCGGCCTGGGCCTGAGCGCTGTCTTCTGGCTCCCCGCGGCGGCGGAGTTCCGCTACGTCCGTACCGACCAGTGGTACGCCGGCCGCTACGACTACCGGGACGACTTCGTCTACCCCTTCCAACTCCTGGGGCCGTACTGGGGGTTCGGCACGAGCGTTGCCGGGCCGGACGATGAGGTGAGTTTCCAGATGGGGGCCGTGCCGGCCGTGCTGGGGACGGTGGCCCTGGCCGCCGGAGCGCGCCAGCGCCGCCGCGGCTTCGGACACGCCCTCTTCTTCGCCGCGGTGGCCGCCGGCTCCGCCTTCCTGATGACCTGGGCCTCCGCGCCCCTGTGGGAAGCCCTGAGCCCGGTCCGCTTCGCCCAGTTCCCCTGGCGCTACCAGACGCTCCTCGCACCCGCCCTCTCGCTCCTGGCGGGGAGCCTCCTGGCTCCGCCCGAGCCTGCCAACGCCCTCGCGCAGCGGGAGCCTGGCCTGGCCGCGGCCCTGTTCCTGGGCCTCCTCGTGCTCCTGGGCAGTTACCCCTACCTCCAGGCCCAGGTCGTGGACGAACCCAAGGAAGGCCCCGTCTCCCTGGCGGCGCTGATGCGCTTCCAGCAGTGGTCCGACGAGATGACCGGCGCCACCATCTGGACGAAGGAGATCCCCCGCTGGTCGCCCATGGCCGACCTGCACGTGGCCGGCCAGCCGGTGACCACCCTGGTGGACTACGCCGCCATCCCACCTGGCGGGGTCCTGGGCGTCCACTCGTTGGAGATGAGCAGCATCCACGAGAAAGTCTGGGTCTACGCCGCGGATGACCGGCAAGAGGTCATCTTCTACCGCTTCTACTACCCCGGCTGGCACGCCTACATCTTGGACGAGCACACAGAAGAGGTGCTGACGGAGGTCCCCATCCACACCGTGGGGCCGGAGGGGCGCATGGCCGTGCGGGTGCCCCAGGGACGGCACATCCTGCTCCTGCGCTTTGAGGATACGCCCGTGCGCCGGGCCGGGAAGGCCCTCTCCGCGGCCACGGTGCTCGCCGTGCTCCTGCTCGGCGCAGCACGGCTCCTCCTGCGGCGGGGAGGTGCGCGATGAGGGCCCTGGGCCGACGGCTGGACCCCGGCTGGGCCCTGGTGCTGGGCCTTTCCCTCTTCGCCTGGGCCCCGCTCCTTTCGCCGGGCTACTTCCTGGACGCCCACGACGCCCGGCACACCCTCTTCTTCCTGAACAACTTCCACCAGGCCATCCGGGAGGGGGTCCTCATCCCCCGCTGGGCCCCCGATTTCGCCCTGGGGTACGGGTATCCGCTCTTCCTCCTCTACTCGCCACTGGCTTACTACGTGGCCGAGGGCGTCCACTTGCTGGGGGCAACCCTCACCGACGCCGTCAAGGCGACCTTCGGCCTGGGCTTCCTCCTCTCCGGGTGGGGGATGTACGGCTGGGGGCGCCGCCTCTTCGGCCGCGCCGGGGGGCTCCTGGCCGCGGCTATCTACCTCTACGCCCCCTACCACTTGGTGGATATCTACGTGCGGGCCAGTCTGGCCGAGTTCTTCGCCCTGGGCCTGCTCCCGTGGGCCTTCTGGGCCTTCACCGCCGCCGTGGACCAGAGGGCCCCGCGGGCCGTAGCCGCAGCGGCCGCGGCCTACGCCGCCCTCCTCCTGACCCACAATGCCACGGCCCTCCTGGCCACGCCGTTTTTGGGGGCATGGGCCCTCTGCCGGGCCACGCTCGGCTGGAAGGAGGCCGGCGGGCCGCGCGCCCTGGGACGGGCGCTGGGGGCTGGCGCGCTGGGCGTGGGGCTGGCCGGCTTCTTCCTCGTCCCCATGCTCCTGGAGCGGCAGTACGTGGTCCTCTCCCAGTGGACCAGCGGCTCGTATGATTATGTCAAGCATTTTGTCTACCCATCCCAGTTCTTCTCGCCCTTCTGGGGGTTCGGCTACGCCGGCGAAGGCACGGCCGACCAGATGTCCTTCCAGTTGGGCCTGGTCCCCGTGGCCGGCTTCTTCGTGGCCTGCGCGTGGGGCTTCCGCGGCCGTGACCGGGGAGCGCTGGCCTTCTTCGCCGGGGCCACGCTCCTCCTCACCTTCCTGATGACGCCCGCGTCGGCCGCCGTGTGGCGGCTCCTGCCCCTGGCCGGGCTGGTCCAGTTCCCGTGGCGGCTCCTGGCCCTGACCACCCTCACCCTGGCCACGGTCTGCGGGGCCGTGCCCGGGGCCCTGGCTGCAGAGGAAGCGAAGCCTTCCGAGCGCCCCCGGGAAGAAGGCCCCGCACTCCTGGCCCTGGCGCTGGCCGCCACGGTCCTGGCGAGCCTGCCCTACCTGGAACCCCAACAGACTCCGCGCGACCCCCGCGCCGAGGAGCCCGTGGCCGTGATAGACTTTGAGACCTTCCACCCGCCAGACCGGGTGGGGATGACCATCTGGGTGCGGGAACAGCCCCAGGACTCGCCCCTGGTGGCCCAGTACCTGGCTGGAGAGCCGCTCCAGAAGGTGCGCCTCCTGCGGGGCCAGGGGGAAGCCCGGACCATAGAACATGGCGCGGCCCGGGAGCGGGCCTTCGTGCGGGCCGAGGGCCAGGCGACGGTGCAATTCTTGACCTACTACTTCCCTGGCTGGCGCGCCTGGGTGGATGGCGAGGAAGTGCCCATCCGCCCGGAAGGCCCGCACGGCCTCATCACCCTGGATGTCCCCCCAGGGGAGCACGAAATCGTCCTGCGCTTTGGGGATACGCCCCCGCGGCAGGCCGGCCTGGCCCTGAGCGGGGTGAGCCTGGCGGCCTGGCTGGCCCTGGCCATCTGGAACCCTGAGAAGGAGGGGTGA
>DAOTYM010000179.1:0-7529 GCA_034434775.1 Anaerolineae bacterium
GAACCCGTTGAGGTGGGGCCGGCAGCGGAGTATTTTGAGGGAGGCATTTCCATCAACGAGCACTTTGCGGCGAGCCTCCCTGGTCTTTACGCGGCCGGTGAGTGCGCGGCAGCCTCGTTCGGGGCCAACAGGGTGGCAGCGGCCACGACCGAGATGCTGGTCACCGGCGCCCTGGCGGGCCGGTTTGCCGCAGACTACGCCTCTCGGACGGAGTGCCCAGAGTTCGCGGAAGGACGCGAGGCAGAGGCGGTGTGTGCCAAAGCCATGCAGCCGCTCGCGCGTCCAGGGGGCATCAGTCCGGTAGAGGTGAAACGGCGCATTCAGGAGATGGCCTACGAGAAACTGGGCCCCGTGAGGACCGAGAGGGAGATCAGGGAGTTCCTCGCCTTCCTGGAAGAGGTCAAGGAAGATGCGCTTCCCCGGCTCTGCACCAGGTCCAAGAGCCCAAGGTACAACCGGGATTGGATTGAGGCCCTTGAACTGGAAAACGTGGTTCAGGTGCTGGAGATATCCGCTCGGTCGGCGCTTGCTCGTACGGAGAGCCGGGGCGTCCATTACAGGGCCGATTGTCCTCATGCGGACAACGACCGCTGGCTCAGGGAGATCGTCGTCAAGCAGGCAGGCGATGCGCCGAGCATGAACTTGCGCCCTGTGGTGGTCACCACTCTAGAACCTCCAAAAGGGGTTGTCCCCTACCTGGAGATGATGAAAAGGATGATGGAGGCCCACTCCGACGTGGGTGGCCCCCACTGACTGAAGGGACTGCTGTGGGAAGCCTCTGCGCGGGTCTGGCCTATGCATCTCTTGAAAGGTGAGAACATGTCTCGGAACACCATCCAAGTCACGGTCTCCAGGTTTGATCCCAGCGTGGATAGGGAGCCGTACCTCCAGACGTACGAGGTTCCCTTTGTGGAGGGGATGAGCGTCCTGGAAGCCCTGGACTATATTTATGAACATCTGGATGGCAGCTTGGCTTACTACGCGCACGCGGCCTGCCGACAGGGCATCTGCGGCCGCTGTACGGCGCTCATCAATGGCAAACCCTCCCTGCTGTGTCAGACTCTGGTGGAGGGGGACCTCGTGGTGGAGCCGCTGGCCAACGCTGATGTGGTGAGAGATCTCGTTTACCAGAGGCGACGCAAGTGAAGGTTGTAGGGACGCCTAAAGAGATGGGCATGGCGGGGGAGCTCCTGCACGGAGGGGGCTTCCATTCACCTTCAGGGCGGGGCTGGTAAGCCAAAAGCCTGAGGAGGGCGCAAGATGAAGGTCCTGCTGCTCGTGGATCTGGAGGGAGCTTCCCTCCTGGATGACACGCGCGCCATGATCCCGGACTTCCCGGACCTGTATGCCGTGGCACGGGAGGAGATCACCCAGGACACCAACGCGGCCATCCGAGGGCTGCGCAGAGGGGGAGCCACGGAGATCGTGGTGGTGGATGGCCACGGAGCGCGTGCGTGGCCGGACCTGTTCAACGTCATCCCGGAGAAACTGGAGGCTGGCGTGGAGTTGCGGCGGGGAGCCGCGGTCCTGGAGAAGGCGAGCGGCCTGGACGCGGTGGCGATGGTGGGCATGCATTGCCGCAACGGCACGCCGGTCGGCTTTCTTGGCCACACCACCAGCGGGTTCACAGCGGTGAAGTTCAACGGGGAGTGGTTCGGCGAAGTGGAGATGCTGGCCGCCGTTGCTGGCTATTACGGCGTGCCTACCGTCCTGGTCACCGGGGATGATGCTACGATCCGCGAGGCCAGGTACTACATGCCCTGGATTGAGGCCGTGGCGGTGAAGAAGGCCACGGGGAGGACCTCGTGCACGTGTCTTCCCGGCGAGGTGACCCGCGCCCTCATTGAGCAGGCGGCCGAACGGGCCTTGCGCAACCTCTCGCGGATGCAGCCGCTGGTGATCACCTCGCCTGTCGTTGTGGAGGTCTTCTTCCCCTCTGCCCGACACGCGGACTTGGCAGCCTGCATTCCGCGGGCGGTCCGTTCCAGCGAGACCAGCCTGATGTACGAAGCGGACCATTTCCTTGAGGCCCGCCGTTTCTTCACTGCTGCTTTACGGCTGGCCTCTGCTTTGGGCACGGAAGCCACCCTCAAGTTCCTGGCCGCCGATGAGGCCACGAAGGCCCGGCTTTCGGCGTACAACCGCGAGCAGCGGGTGGCCTTCTGGAGTGCCGAGCCCTGGATCGTTGTGGACCTTCCGCCAGAGGTTTAGGCGGAGAGGACCTTGGGAGTCAGGAGGCGAGCGAATGGGAGCACAAGGGATGGGCGAGGGGCCCGTGACCGAGACAGGGCGGTGGGACGACGTGGATACGCTGGCCGATGCAGCCGCACGGTTTGCCGCGGACCTCTATTACTTTGTGGCGCGCCGGGTCATCATGGACCTGGGCGAAGCCGGAGAGAGGGCGGTCCGGCAGGGACTGCGGGAGTTCGGCCTGGCGAGGGGGCGGGCCATCCTGGCAGAAGTGGAGGCTGCAGGCGAGGAAGTGAACTTGGCCAATTTCCTCAAGCATTACAATTTGCCCATGGGGCGCGCCTGGCGAGGTGAACGGGTTACCACCCCTGAGGCAAGCCACGATGTGGTGACCTTCTGCCCCTTCGCCGATCAATGGCAGAAGCGTGGCGGTGCGGACATCGGCCAGATCTATTGCGAGGAGGTGGACCCTGCCATCCGCGAAGGGTACAGCCCTCGCCTCCGCTTCACCGCCACTCAGTACCTCCTTCGGGATGGAGCCCCGTGCCTCCAGCGCGATGAGATGAAGTAGCGGCTCCAGCCCCTCTGGGATAACTAGGCGCACTTGGTTGGCCTTCCGGTTACCCGCGGTGGCCGGGGTGGTAGGGCTGGGGGCGCGTGGGGGAAACCGGGTGGGCGTTCCCCTGCTGGAGCCAGCACGCGCCTATCCGCAGGCTCGCCACGTGGCTTGCGTCCTGGAGGGGGGTCCGCAGCCAGAGGGTGCCGGTCTCACGGTCCAGTTTCTCCACCACGCCCAGGGCTACGGCGAAGCCGCGGGCGTCCAGCAGGCCCACCAGACGGCCCGCCGCAGCGCGGTATAGGTCAAAGATGGGCAGCCGGCCCAGGGGGAAGGACAGGAGGCCGGCCCCCTGGAAGTAGCGGTTCAGGAGCCGCTGCCGCCGGGCGATCCGCTCGGCGCGGTCGCGGGGCCGGGCCTCGGGGCTCACGGGGAGTTCCACGACGCGGGGGCTCCCCGCCAGGCGCAGGGGCCAGAGGATGGACTCCAGTTCCCGGCCCTTGACCAGGGCGATGACCGTGTTCGGCCGGATGAGTTCCACCTTCCATTGCTTGAGAGCGAGGCCCCCCTGGGCTGGGTCTATGAGGCCGGTGGTATCCACCACCACCGAGCGGGCCCCCAGTTCCCAGGCCCGTTCCAGGAGGCGCTGGCACCCCACGAGGAGGGGGAGCATGTGCCCCCGGGGGGTGATGGAGCCGACGAAGAAACTGGCCCCCGGCTGGGGCGGAAAGGGGGTGCCCTCCTCTGCCGTGCGCAGGGCCTCGGCGGGGACGGCCAGGTTCATCGTGGTGGGCAGGCCGAGGGTGCTCTGACCGATGTCGCAGTCCAGGTAGGCCGGGCGCAAGCCGGCCTCCAGGAGCCTGTGGACGAGGTACCAGGCGAACGTGCTCTTGCCGCTGTCGGTGGCTCCCAGGAGCAGGATGCGTTCTCCCAGGGCGGTGAGGTCCAAGTCTTTCCAGCGCGGTGGGATCTGCAGTGAGCGGTCCATGCTGCCCCCGTAGCCATCGGTGGCGGGCAGAGCGGCGCGTCCGCCGGCCCTCTAGGGGGATTATACCGGAACCCCGCCAGGGAGCAACTCCCGAAGCCTCAACAGGGCCAAGGCGGCCGAAGGGGGGCCTAGTACCCATGGGCTATTGACCGGAGGGGCGGAGCCCGGTACACTGGGGGGCGAAGGGCACGGCCCCACCTGTGGGTGGGCACGGGGCATAACCTCACGCACGGCGACAAGGGCTGCTGGCACGCGGCGATCGGTTGGGGCGGACGAGCGATGCAGGACCAGGTACACGGGAGAGAAGCCGGGCTTCGGCCAGGTGAGTTTGAGGTGGATGTGGAACTCCTGGCCTTTGCCCACCGCTACGCGACCGGGCCCGTCAAGTGGGATATCCTGGTCTTCTTCGGTGAGAACCCCTACACTCAGGACACCGCGGAGGCCATCGCCAGGCGCATAGGGCGCCGCGCCCCGGCGGTCCTGCGGGAACTCTTTGACCTCTCCTTCATGGGCGTGCTGGAAAGGCGTCGTCTGAACGGGAACGTGGTCTTCGCCCTCTCCCCTTCTCCCAAGATCCGACGCACGCTCCGCCGCTTCGTGGCGGAGAGCCGGGGCCAGAGCCCTCGTCTCTAGGCGGGCGTTCCCCGGCGCTTGCAGGAAGGCGAGCGCCTTTTCCTATTTTCCCTGCTTTCGTGTATAATTCCCCCGTTGAAGGGCCTGCGATCCCACCCCTCGGAAAGGTGACGAGAGCGTTATGGAGATCTCCTGGTACGGCTACGCGTGCTTCCGCCTGAAGGAGCGGGGCATCGCCATCGTCACGGACCCGTACGACGAGTCCATCGGCTACCGCGTGCCCCGTTTGAGGGCCGACGTGGTGACCGTGAGCCACCCCCATCCCACCCACAACAACGTCACCGCTGTGCGGGGACGCCGCAAGGTCTTTGATAGCCCGGGGGAGTACGAGGTCCAGGGGGTGTTCATCACCGGCATCGCCACCTACCACGACCGCAAGCAGGGGCAGGAGAGGGGCAAGAACACCGTCTTCCTCTTTGACTTTGACGGCATCACCGTGTGCCACCTGGGCTCTCTGGGCCATCCCCTGACTCAGGCCCAGACCGAACTCCTGAGCGACGTGTCGGTGCTGCTCGTGCCCGTAGGGGGCGGCTCCACGCTGAACGCGGCGGACGCCGCAGAGGTGATCAGCCAGATTGAGCCGCGCATCGTCATCCCCATGCGCTACCGGACGCCAGGCCTCAAGGTCCGCCTGGACCCCGTGACGCGGTTCCTCAAGGAGATGGGGCTCTCGGAGATAGAGCCGCTGCCCTCCCTGACCCTCAACGACCACACCCTGCCGGAAGAGACCCAGGTGGTCCTTTTGGAGCCCATCCTGACCCAGGGGGATGAGGAGTGACAGGGCGATCTCCTCGGGGAGGGAGGTCCGTGGCCAGAGGGAGGCTCGGGCAGGCGGCGCTCTTCCTCTTGGTGGCCGTGGCTCTGGCCGGCTGCGCGGGGCGGCCGGCACCGGAGACCCCTGCGGCGTCCCCGCCTGCGGGCCTCGCCGAAGCGGTGGCCCGGGGGAAGGCGCTCCTGGACGCAGGCGATGCCGAGGGGGCCATCGCCGTCCTGGAGCCGGTGGCCAAGGGGGGCTCGCCCTCCGCGGAGGCCCTCTTCCTGCTGGGCAACGCCTACACCCAGGCCGGACGCCTGCAAGAGGCGGAACAGGCCTACCGCTCTGCCCTGGCGCTGGAGCCGGACGACCCCGATACCCTTTCCAACCCGGGGGTCGTCTTGTATCAGATGCAGCGGCCCTCAGAGGCCGTGGAGCAGTTTGAGAAGGCCGCCCGCCTTCTGCCCGACGATGCGGAGATCCGCTACAACTTGGGAGGCGCGCTCTACACCCTGGGACGGGTTGAGGAGGCGATCCAGGCCTTTGAGGCGGCGCGGGAGCGGAACCCGGACCTCCCGCAGGTCTACCTGGGCCTGGGCTACGCCTACCGCGATCAAGGAGAGAGGGAGAAAGCCATCCAACACTTCCAAACCTTCCTGAGACTGAGCGATGACGAGGCCTGGAAGGCGCAGGTCAGACAAGAACTGGAGCACCTGGAGGAGAAATGAACCTTCCGCTGCCGGGGAATGCCTACGAACTGCACACGTTGCCCAACGGGCTCAGAGTCGTGGTCTCGGAGTTGCCGGAGGCTCTTTCCGTCAGTTGTGCCGCCTTCCTCTCGGTGGTCGCCGGCTCCTTGAGAGAAAACCTCGCGGGGGTCTCGCATTTCCTGGAACACATGACCTTCAAGGGCACCGAGAAGCGTCCCACCCCAGAAGCCATCGCCGTGGCCATTGAGGGCGTGGGCGGCTACCTCAACGCCTTCACGGGGCGGGAGTCCAGCGTGTACTTCGCCAAGGTGCCCTACCCACACTTTGAACTGGCCATGGACGTCCTCTCGGACCTCCTCTTGCATCCCCTCCTGCAGGAGGAGGCGTTTGAGAAAGAGAAGCGGGTGATCCTGGAGGAACTGCACGCCCTCCTGGACATGCCAGAGGCGCTGGTCCACATCGTGAGCCAGCAGTTGTTCTGGGGGAACCACCCCCTGGGCCGGGAGGTCACCGGCACCGAGGAGAGCCTGAGCCGCCTCCAGATCCAGGACCTGCGGGACTACTGGCGGGGGAACTACGGCCCCGACCGTTGCGTCCTGGCGGTGGCGGGCCAGGTGCACGTTGAGGAGGTGTTGCGGGCCGCGGAGCGGTTCTTCGGTGCGTGGGAGCCGGTGGGCGATGGGAGTTTCCTGCCCGCACCGTCCATCCCGGACGGGCCTCGGGTGCGGGTGGTGTACAAAGATACGGAACAGGCGCAACTGAGCCTGCTCCTGCCGGGCCTGTCGCGGTGGCACGATGACCGGTATGTGCTGGCCATCCTCCATGCCGTCCTGGGCGAGGGGATGAGTTCGCGCCTCTTCCTCCGCATCCGGGAGGAACTGGGGCTGGCCTACAGCGTGGCCTCGCTGACGGACTCCTACGAGGATGCGGGGTCGCTGGGCCTCTACGCTGGGGTGAGCCCCGAGAACGCCCTGCCCGCCCTGGAGGCCCTGGTGCGGGAATGGGTGCGGCTGCGAGAGGAACCCATCACCCCGGCCGAACTGAACCGGGCGCGGGAACTCTACCGGGGAGGGATGCTCCTCGGCCTGGAGAACAGCGCGGCGGTGGCCGGGTGGTTCGGGCAACAGGTCCTGGATGGCGGCCAGGTGACCACGCTGGACGAAGCCCTTTGCCTGCTGGAGGCGGTGGACTCCGAGGCCGTCCTCCGGCTGGCCAGGGACCTGATCCAGTTGTCCAAGGTCACCCTGGCGGTCGTAGGGCCCTTTGCTGGGGAGGAGCCTTTCCTGGAACATCTCCAAGCCCTCATCCAGGAGGCTGCCCCCCTCGGCTGAAGTCGGGGCAGGCGTTTCCGGCCTCACCCTACCCCGCCGCCTGCGGCGGCCCCCTTTTCCGACGCGGAAGGGTGGGGGTGGGGGGCAATTCATGGATCGCCCCCCACCCCTGCCCCTTGAGGAGAGGTCAGGGCACCTGCATGACAACCGGAGCCGACTGTGATACAATGGAGGCGCAGGCGTCCCCCCTGTGCAAAGCAGGGGAACATTCCTAGGAGGTCAGAGATGACGAAAAGCAGGAAGGTGTTGGGTGTGGCGGCGGCGCTGGCCCTGGTGGCCAGCATCCTGGCCGTGGGCGCGAGCGCGTGGGCGGCAGGG
Source organism: Anaerolineae bacterium (assembly GCA_034434775.1). GTDB lineage: Bacteria > Chloroflexota > Anaerolineae > DTPP01 > DTPP01 > DAOTYM01. The sequence continues at coordinate 7,481 of DAOTYM010000179.1, forward strand.
ACGCCCACCAGCCTGGCCACCACCGGCGACAAGGAACTGGTGCTGCTGA
>DAOTYM010000180.1:0-6395 GCA_034434775.1 Anaerolineae bacterium
TCCAGGCCCGCCCGGCGGAGGGCCTCTCCACCGGGCAGGCGCTCGCCGCGGTAGAAGGCCTCGCCCTCGCCGAGGAGGACCAGGGCCATGTGGGCCAGGGGGGCCAGGTCGCCGCTCGCCCCCACCGACCCCTGGCAGGGGACGACCGGGTGGACGCCCCGGTTGACCATCGCCAGGAGGAGGTCCACCACCTCGGGCCGGACGCCAGAGTACCCCTTGGCCAGGGTGTTGGCGCGGATGGCCATCGCCGCCCGGACGGCCCCCTGGTCCAGGGGCGCGCCGACGCCCACCGCATGGCTCAGGATGAGGTTGCGCTGGAGTTGGCGGACCTGGTCCAGGGGGATGGCGCGGTCCTTGAGGTGCCCGAAGCCAGTGGTGACGCCGTAGACGACGGCCCCTCGCTCCAGGAGCATCCGCACCGCCTGGTGGGCCCGGGCGATGCGGGCCCGGGCCTCCGGGGCGAGGACCAGCGTGAGGTCCTCTGGCGCGGCCCAGTGCCGGGCGATGGCCGCCACGTCCTCCAGGGTCAACCCCTGGCCGTCCAGGACAATGGTCTTCAAAGGAGCCCTCCTGCACCGTTGCAGTTCCGGAGGGACCCGGGGGAGGGGGACGCTGTGTGGGTGTCCCTCCGGCGGAGGGAGTATAGCAAAGGCCGGCCCCAGCGTCAAAACGCCGCGCAATGGGCGGCCCGCAGAGGGCCTACGGGGGATGGACCCGCAACCGGGACTCCCAGGATTTGCTCCGCGGGGGCCCTTGCGGTACAATGCCGGTAGCCGCGCTGGAGGGGGTAGCAGGGGCGCTGCCCCAGGTTGGGCGGCGCGCCGGGAGGGAGCAGGATGATCCGCGATCGGGAGGAGTTGCGCCAGATGCTCCTGGAGGAGCGGGAGAAACTGCGGCAGAGCCTGGAGGCCCTGCCCACGTTGGCCCGCGAGAACCTGGGCTACGGAAACCACATGGCCGACGACGCCACGGAGGCCTTTGACCAGGCTGCAGGGCTGGCCCTGCGGCGCAACCTGGAGCAGACGTTGCGCAGGGTGGAAGAGGCGCTGGACCGGTTTGAGGCAGGGACGTACGGCATCTGCCAGCGGTGTGGGCAGCCCATTGACCTGGCCCGCCTGGAGGCCCTGCCCTACGCCACCCTGTGCCTCCGGTGCCAGCAGCGCAGCCAGTATCGGTAGCAGGTGCCGCGTGACGACCGAGCCGCGTCCCGCAGAACTCCGCGCTGAGGCCCAGAAGCCCGTGGAAGGGCCTGCCCCGGGGGCGCGCCCCCGCAGGGAAGTGGGTCTGCTCCTCCTCGTCGCGATGGCCGTCCTCGCCACAGACCAGGCGACGAAATACCTGGTCGCGAGGTTCCTGCCCGTGGGGGCCTCCTGGGCACCCATCCCGGCGCTGGAGCGCTGGTTCACGCTGACCCACACCCGCAACGCCGGAGCCTCCTTCGGCCTCTTCCCCCAGTTGGCCCCCGCCTTCCTGGCTATCTCCATCGTCGTCGTGATCGGGATCGTGGTCTACGCCCGCTTCCTGCGGCCGGGGGACCTCTGGATGGCCCTGGCCCTGGGCCTCATGCTCGGAGGCGCGGCCGGCAACCTGGTGGACCGCCTCCGCATCGGCCACGTGGTGGACTTTCTGGATTTCAAGGTCTGGCCCGTCTTCAACTGCGCGGATAGTGCGCTCGTCGTCGGCGTGGCCCTCCTGGTGTGGTTCCTGCTGCGGGAGCCGCAGGCGCATCCCCATCCCCGCGGTGAGCAAGCGGAAGGTGCTGGCGGCTCCTCCACCCCGGCGGATGACTGAGCATTCCCTTCCCCCTGCGAACCCTTCCCTGCCGGAAATGGAGGCCCAGGTGCACACCTGGACCGTGGACGATCTGGCCGAGGGCGAACGCCCCCGCCTGGACCGCTACCTCGCCGCCCGCTTCGCTGGCTTTTCCCGCAGTGTGCTGCAGCGTTGGATTGACGAAGGGCTGGTGCAGGTAGATGGGCGGCCGGCCAAGGCCAGCCAGAAGGTGGCGAAGGGCCAACGCATCCGGGTGGCCGTGCCGCCGCCAGCCCCGGAGGACCTGGTCCCCGAGCCCCGCCCCCTGGACATCCTGTACGAGGACGCGGACCTGGTGCTCCTCAACAAGCCGCCAGGCGAGGTGGTCCATCCCGCGCCGGGACATCCCACGGGCACCCTGGTCCAGGCCCTCCTAGCCCACTGCACCGACCTCACGGGGGTGGGGGGCAGGCTCCGCCCGGGGATCGTCCACCGCCTGGACAAGGATACCTCCGGCGTGCTCCTGGTGGCGAAGAACGACCGCGCCTTCCGCGCCTTGCAGGAGCAGTTCAAGGCGCGGGAGGTGCGCAAGGCCTACCTGGCCCTGGTGCACGGCCACCTGCGCGAGCCAGCAGGGCGCATAGAGGCCCCCATCGGGCGGGACCCCCGTTCCCGGCAGCGGATGGCGGTGGTGCCAGGAGGGCGGCCGGCCGTCACGCGGTACCGGGTGCTGCGGACCATAGGGCCGTACACCCTGGTGCTCGCCCTGCCAGTGACAGGCCGCACCCACCAGGTCCGGGTGCACCTCGCCTTCCTGGGGCATCCGGTGGCCGGGGACCCCCTGTACGGCCCCCGGCGCGGTCCCTTCCCCTTCCCGCGGCAGTTCCTGCACGCCTGGTGCCTCGGCTTCCGCCACCCTTCCACAGGGGAGTGGATGGAGGTCCGGGCGCCGCTGCCGGCAGACCTCCGGGCCGTCCTGCGGGCCCTCGCAGCCGAGGAGCGCAGACGCGGATGAGCGGGACCCCGGAAGCCGCGCAGGCCCGACGCGCCCTCATCGCCATCGCCGTGGGCACGGCCCTGGCCCTGGCCGGCGACGCCACCCTCTACGCCGTGTTGCCGGCCCACGCGCACCTGGTGGGCCTGCAGGCCGCGCAGTTGGGGCTGGCCCTCAGCCTCAACCGGTGGGTGCGCATCGGCTCTAACACCCCGGCAGGGTTCCTCTTTGACCGGTTCAGCCACCGGCGGCTGTACCTGGCGGGCCTGTGGCTGGGCGTCCTGCCCACAGTGGGATACGCCCTTGCCCGAGGCCCGGGCGTCCTCCTGGCGGGCCGCGTCGTCTGGGGGCTCTGCTGGTCCCTGATCCTGGTGGGGGCGTACGCCATCATCCTGGGGACCACCACCGCCGAAACCCGGGGGAAGGCGACCGGGGCGTTCCAGATGGCTTACTTTGCCGGCGGGGGGCTGGGCACGCTTCTCGGGGGCTTCCTCACCGACCTGGTGGGGTTCCGCCTGGCCCTCCTGGGGTGCGCGCTGGTGAACGCAGTGGGGGCCCTCGTCGCCACCATCCTCCTCCCCGAGACCTCCCCCGCGCCCAGGCATGTGGAGCCAGGCGGCCTCAACAGCCTCCTGCGGGCCGGGGTGGACGAGATGTCGGGCCTGGCTCTTTGGCTAGGACACCGGTGGGCCGAACTCCGGCGCCCTGGGGCCCTGCGGAGGCCCGGCCTCCCGCCCCTGGCGGTGGGCGCGTTCGTCAACTTCGTGGCCTACTTCGTGGCCAACGGGGTGCTGATGGCCACCCTGGCCTACTTCCTCCAGCAGCGGTGGGGACGGGAGGTGGCCTTGGGTGGCGTGGTGGTGGGCGTCTCCACCGTGTCGGGCGCGCTCCTGGCCTCGCGCTCGGCCTTCTCCATCCTCCTCGCGCCCCTGGCCGGACGCCTCTCGGACCGCCTGGGAGAGCGGCGAGGGCTGGCGGCCACGGGCCTCTCCCTGGAGGCGGCGGGGTTCGGGGTCCTGGCTTCGGCCCTGAGCCTGCGCCTGGGCGGCGTGGCCCTGGGGGTGGCTTTGGTGGCCACGGGAGGGGGGATCCTCGCCCCCACCCTGACGGCATGGGTCGCGGACCGGTGCGAGGGGGCCCGGCAGTCCACAGCGATGGGGGTCTATGCCACGGCCGCCGACCTGGGCAGCGCCGCGGGCCCCCTTGCCGCCTACGCCCTGGTGGGGGGCGTTTCCCTCACCGCGCCCTACGCCCTCTCCGCGATCGGGGCGTTGGCCGCGCTGGCCGTCCTCCTCTGGGCCTGCAGGCGGTAAGGGCCTACGTTTCTCCCTGCGGAGCGGTGCCCTGCCGGAACCTCTGGTAGAGGAAGAGGAGGTTGGCCCGGTGGAGTTGGTCCACCAGGCCGCCCAGGGGCATGCGGGACATGCCGCACGATTCCAGGGTGATGGTGGCCAGGGCCTCGGGCGGAGCCCCCTTCTCCACCAGGGCCTGCACCCGTTTCTGCACCTGCTTGATGTAGGCGATGTTCTGGTCCAGGACCTCGTCCACCTCCCCGCGGAGGAGGGGGCGGCCGTGCCCCTGCACCAGGTGGTCCCCTCCCAACTTCTTCAACCGGCGCAGCGTCTGGATGAACTCCTCGGGGTCGCCGTGGGGGAGGTAGGGGATGGGCATCACCGCGTCCCCGGCGAAGAGGACTTTCTCCTCGCGGACGTAGACTGCCAGGCCATCCGGCGTGTGGCCGGGGACGTGGATGAGGTCCAGGGAGCGGTTCCCCAGGTGGATGCCCCCCTGTCCGGCGATGGTGATGTTGGGCAGGCGCAGGTGGACGGGGGCGAGTTCGGGCGTTTCCTGTTTGGCCCGCTCCAGGGCAGCCTGGCCGAACTTCTGCATGAGGCGGCGGCAGGCATCCTGGGCCACGAAGTCGGCCTCGGGGAACAGGAAACTGCCGTAGGAGTGGTCGCCATGGGAATGGGTGAGGACCACGTAGCGGATGGGGCCTGCCCTCTGGGACTCGGCGAACTCGCGCAGGGCCTGGCTCTCCGCGGGGAAGGGGAAGGTGTCAATGACGATCACCCCTTCCGTGGTGACGATCACGCCGGCCGTAACCTCAAAATACCGCTCGCAGGTGAAGACGTAGATGCCTTCCGCAATGCGCTCACGCTGCATGGCACGCTCCTGGGTGGCTGGGCAGTGTTCCAGGCGGCTCCGGGGGTGAGCATAGCATAAAGGAGAAGGGGTGTCAAGGGCGGGGCGAAGCGGGCCATGGGTTCGGGGAATGGAAGGGCAGTTCCCCCGAGGAATGAGGACGTCCGGAGGGACCAGGACACCCTATTGGGGAGAGCGGTATGCCTGGCACCCTTGGGGATGTCCTCCTTCGTCGGGTGCAGCGCACCAAACAAGGGGCCAGGCTGAAAAGCCTGGCCCCCCTCGTTGTGCCCCCAAGGACCCGCCAGAAGCCTCTACCGGGCTGGCGGTACCTTCTCCACGATGACGCTGCGGTTGGCCTCCAGTTCGTCCGGCAGGACGTCGTCCACCGTCAGGAAGAGGGCCTTCTGCCCGTGGCAGGCGTTGCAGTCCCGGTTCTGCGGCGTGACCCTCTGGATGTTGTGCGGCGTGGCGTACTTCCACGTCGGCACGGCGTCAAAGGCCGGCAGCAGGTCCTTGCCGTAGTAGGCGAAGGTATCCCGCGCCACCGGCACGTGCCGCAAGAGGACGTAGTCCCAGGGCCGCTCGTCGCTCTTCAGGGGGTTGCGGCCGATCTTGAACTCGTACTGGGTGGGCTCCGTCTTGCGGTAGGGCAGGCCCTCTGCGTCCTTGCCCACGTGGCAGCCGTAGCAGGTCTTGTAGGGCCCTGCGCTGTGACAGACCTGGCAGGCCACCTTCTGGCCGTGGATGGCGTGTTGGGTCACCCCATCCTTGCCCCCTTCCACGTCCTTGTGGCAGTCCAGGCAGTTGGGCACGGCTGGGCCGTCGTAGCGGTGGGCGTACTCCGTGCCGTCGCCGTGGTACTGGGTCACTTCGTGACACTCCAGGCACGGCATGCCCCCCTTGGTCCAGTGGACATCGCCCGGCACGCCCTCGTACTTGCCCTGGTACTCCGGCCCCACGCGCCCGCCGTGGCAGCCCAGGCAGGTCAGGCTGATGGAGGCCACCCTCTTGAACTGGTGCCCCTTGATGAGGCCGCCATCGGAGAAGGTGGGCCGGCTCACGTGGCACTGGCCGCACGTGGCGTGGCACTCGGTGCAGTGGTTCTGGAAGGCCTCGGCCATGGCCGGGTTGCTGAGGTCAGCCCCGCGGGCTTGCAGGATGGTCCTGTAGCCGTTGAGGGCGTAGTGCAGGCTGGTGGAGGCTGTCTTCACGATGTCGGCGTGGCAGGTGCCGCAGACCCTCCCGGGGTCCGTGGTGGGGTCCCGCACGACCCCCTCGTGGGCCTTGGCCTTGTCGTCGGTGCCGCCGACACCGCCATGGCAGCCGATGCAGTTGGCCGTGTTGTGCACGTCGGTGAGGAACTTGGCGTCGCTGACGTAGACCTGCTCCCATGCCTCCAACGGAGGCAGCGCGCCCGCTCATCCCTCCCCTTCCGTCTCGGCGGACTTGACCGTCCTCTCCTCAGCCAGCGCCTGAAGCGTCTCGGCCTTAGTGTGGCAGG
>DAOTYM010000181.1:0-10076 GCA_034434775.1 Anaerolineae bacterium
CGCCTGGCGTTACGGGACCACCGTGGCGGCCCTCATGGCGGCCAACAACCTGGCCAACCCCTCCCTCATCTACCCCGGCCAGGTCCTGGTGATCCCGGGGACGCGCTGGTGGCCAACGCCTCCGCCTGCACCTACCCCCACGCCGTCGTGGCCCCCTGGGCCGCCGATCGTCCCCACGCCGGTCCCCGTGCCGCCGGCCACGCCCATCCCGCCCTTCCCTGGTGAAGTCTGGGAGGGGGTGATCGTGAGCAACACCAGCGGCAACACCCCCACGTGGGAGTTCCGCTCCATCATCCGCGTCTCGGTGGTGGGGCTCAAGGGCGTGCCGGTCACGGTCACCACCCCCGCCAGGGACTGGGTCATCACGGGCTACACGGGCACGAAGCCCGAGTACGGGGAGTTCGCCGTGGAGTTTGCCCCCTTCAACTGGGGGACCTACATCGTCACCGCCGTCGGCCTGAACGCGAGCGTGCAGGTCCAACTGGACGGCTCGGGGATCGCCTACATTGAGTTCCGGCCCAGGCCAGCCACCTCCACGCCGCCCCGGTGAGCCTGCACAGTTCGGATAAGGAGTTAGAGGGCACAGAGGGGATGTTCCCTCTGTGCCCTCTACGTTCTCCAGGCCCCCTCCCTCAGAAGGGCCAGGCGATCTGGAGGCGCGTCCAGTCGGTGCCGGTGAGGATGCTGCAGGCGAAGACCACGAAGAAGACGAGCAAGACCATCCCGCACCCGATCCCGGTGCAGGAGCACCCCCGCCCAAACCCAAACCGCCGCTGCAGGTAATCGGTGACCGCAGTGAGCATGAGCAGTTTGAACAGCCCTTCCAGGCAACCATCCCGGTCTTCCATTGGCCCCGTCCCCTTTCCTCTTTTCTCCAATCCCATCCTTTAGCCCCCTCAACCGTGCACGGGGAGGGGGTTGGGGGGTTCCTGGCTGCTTCGCCCCAAATCACCCTAACGCACCACAAGCATACCCCAACCTCGGTCCCAGTGCCCGAAATCCAGAGGACACCCAGGCGACATTCCCCTGAAATGCGGAGGGGCCAAGGGTCTTTTCCCCTTGGCCCCCCGCGGCTGGGGAGAAACGGCTCGCGTCACAGGGCGGCCAGCATCCGCACTGCCGCGGTCGTCCAGTTGATGAACGGCTGCGGATACAGGCCGATGAGGAGCGTCATGGCCGTGGCGACGGCCAGGGCCCAGGCGATGGGCCGGGGCACGGCCACTGCCGCGGCCCCCTCTTCGGCCGGCACGAAGAACATGTAGCGCACCACGTTCAGGTAGTAGAAGGCCGCCACCACGCTGTTCAGGATGGCCACCACGGCCAGGGCGTAGAACTGCACCTGGATCGCCGCGGCGAAGACGAAGAGTTTCCCCACGAAGCCTCCCGTCGCCGGGATGCCCGTCAGCGAGAGGAGGAAGACCAGGAGCGTCGCCGCCAGGACCGGCGAGCGCCGTACCAGGCCCGCGTAGTCCGCGATCTCGTTGGAGCCGGTGCGGGCCTCAAAGGCGATGACGCCCAGGAACGCCCCCACGTTGGTGAAGAGGTAGGCGAAGAGGTACAAGAGCACCCCGTTCACGCCGTTGAACCGGCTTTCCGCGCCCAGGGCGATGCAGGCCAGCCCGATGACGATGTACCCCGCCTGGGCGATGCTAGAGTAGGCCAGCATGCGCTTGATGTTGGTCTGCTTCAGGGCCACCAGGTTCCCCAGCGTCATGCTGACCATGCTCACCCCGGCCAGCACCGCCACCCAGTCCACCTGGAACTGGGGCAGGGCGGTGAGGAAGGTCCGCGTGAGGACGGCAAAGCCGGTGGCCTTGGAGGCCGAAGCCAGGAAGGCGGTGACAGGCGTCGGCGCGCCTTCGTAGGTGTCGGGGGCCCACTGGTGGAAGGGGACCAGGGCGATCTTGAAGCCGAAGCCGGTCAGGAGGAGGACGATGGCCGCGTAGCCCACCCAGGTAAGGGAGGGCTCCAGCCCAGCACCCAGGGTTTGGGCGACCTCCCGCATGTCCAGGCTGCCCGTCGCCCCGTAGAGGAGCGACATGCCGTAGAGCATCACTCCCGAGGCGATGGCCCCGTAGAGGAAGTACTTCAAGGCAGCCTCGCTGGACTTGCGGTCCTCCCGGAAGAACCCCGCCAGGACGTAGGAGGTGATGCTCAGGAACTCCATGGCCAGGTAGAGCATCAGCAGGTTGGTCGCGCCCACGGCCAGGGTGATGGCCAAGGTGGCGAAGGTGAGGAGCATGTAGAACTCGCCAGCCCAGGGCGTGCGGCCATGCAGGTAGTCCACGGCGGAAAGGACCACCAGGCCCACCCCCACCACTGCCAACACCTGGAAGAAGCCGGCGAAGGGGTCCACAGCGAGCATCCCCCAGAAGAGGGATTGCTCCTGCCCCCAGAGGGCCAGGGCGCAGCCCAGGGCCACCACGAGCCCCCCCAGGGTCACGTAGGGCAGGGACTTCCGCAGCCGCCCTCCGCGGCCACCTGCCAAGTCCAGTGCCAGGACCAGGAGCCCGAGCACCAGCAGGGCCAACTGGGGCAGAAGGAGTCGCAGCGTCTCTAGCGTCAAGGCGGAACCTCCTTCCAGGCACGCATCCAGGGACCTCACAGGGCCGCGATGAGGGCCGAGGTCGCGCTGTTCAGCAGGTTGACGATGGGCGTGGGCCAGAAGCCGAAGAAGACCATGAAGAAGACCAAAGGCCACATGGTCACCTTCTCAAAGGCGGCCATGTCCGTCAGCCCGCCCCACTTCTCGGCGTTGAAGGGGCCCAGGAAGACGTACTGGATGACCTTCCACAGGATGTAGGCCGCGGTCACCACCACGCCCAGGATGCCGATGACGGCGAAGACGGGGATGAGGGCGAAGGCCCCCCGGAAGACGAAGAACTCGCTCCAGAAGCCGGCGAGCCCCGGCAGGCCCAGGGAGGCCAGGCAGGTCACGGCCATGATGCCGTAGTAGTAGGGGAGTTTCGCCCCCAGGCCGCCGAAGGCCTGCAGGTCCCGCGTGTGGGCCCGCTCGTAGATGACGCCCACCAGGAAGAACAAGCCGCCAGTGATGATGCCGTGGTTGAACATCTGCAGCGCCGCGCCGTTCAGGGCGATGGTGGCACTGCGGGCCACCTCCGCCGCGTCGCCCAGGTTCAGGCTCGCCGCGGCCGCGGCCACGCCCAGCATCACGTACCCCATGTGGCTCACCGAGGAGTAGGCGATGAGCCGCTTCAGGTCCCACTGGGCCATGCAGACCAGCGCCCCGTAGACGATGCTGATGACCGCCAGCGCGGCCACGATGGGCGCGTAGAACTTGAAGGCCGTGGGGAAGACCGGGAGCACGATGCGGATCATGCCGTAGGCCCCCAACTTCAGGAGGATGCCGGCCAGGATGACGCTGCCTGCCGTGGGCGCCGCGGTGTGGGCGTCGGGCAGCCAGGTGTGGAACGGGAAGGAAGGCACCTTGATGGCGAAGGCCACGAAGAAGGCCCAGAACGCGGCCGCCGCCAGGGGGAAGTTGTCGGCAAAGGGCCGCGCCTTGGCCGCCTCCAGGATGTCAAAGGAGCCGGTCGTCAGGTAGATGCCGATGATGGCCAGGAGCATGAAGACGCTCCCGGCCAACGTGTAGAGGAAGAACTTGATGGCCGCGTACTGGGGGCGATCCTTGGGCTGGCCCCAGATGCCGATGAGGAGGTACATCGGCACCAGGCCCACCTCCCAGAAGACGTAGAACAGGATGAAGTCCAGCGAGACGAAAACCCCCAGCATCCCCGTCTCCAGGAGGAGGAACAGGAAGAAGAACTCCTTCACCCGGTGGGTGATGGTGTGGGCCGAGTAGTACAGGGAGAGGGTCGTCAGGAACGTGGTCAGGAAGACCAGGGGCACGCTCAGCCCGTCCACCCCCACGTGGTAGCGGACGTCAATGGCAGGGATCCACGGGGCGAGTTCTTCAAACTGCATCCCCCCGGGCGTCGTGCGGTAGGCGAACCAGAGGTAGATGGAGAGCGCCAGGGGGATCACGCTGATCCCGATGGAGAGGCGCTTGATGGTCCCTTCGTCCTCCTTGGGGATGAGCAGGACCAAGAGCGCCCCCAAGAGGGGGATGAAGGTGATCGCGGACAGGATTGGAAAGTTCATGGAAGCCTTCCTCCTCCGAACGGCCTTACCAGTAGAGATAGAGCCCCATCAAGAGGAGCACAGTCACCAGGACGACGAGCAGATAGTTCTGGACGCGGCCGGTCTGCGTCAGGCGCAGGCCACGGCCACAGAAATCCATCGCACGGGCCACGCCGTTGACCGCCCCATCCACCACGGGCGTGTCCACAAAGCGGCGCAACGCATCGGAGAGCCACCGCCCGAAAGCCCCCACCGCATCCACGATGGGGTCCACGACCCACTTGTCGTCAAAGCCGAAGAAGGTCTCCGAGCACCACAGGACGAACCGGATGACGGTGGCCCGGTAGAACTCGTCCACGTAGTACTTGTTGCGCAGGAGGGTGTAGAGAGCCCCCAAGCGCGTCGCCGGGTCCACCTCGCCCGCCTGGAGGGGCCGCCGGCCGTAGACCCACCAGCCCATGAAGAGGCCGCCCAGGGCCATGGCCGTGGAGAGCGCGGCCACGGAAAGGTTGAAGGGTGTGGCGTGCAGGACCTCGGGCACCCAGACTTCGTACCCTTCCGCCAGCAGGTGGTGGAAGGCGTTCGCCCACGGCGTGCCCGCGAAGCCCAGGAAGGCGGCGAAGAAGGCCAGGACCACCAGGGGGCCGGTCATGCTGCGGGGCGACTCGTGGGCGTGGCGCGCCGCCTCTGTCCGCGGCTCGCCCAAGAAGGTGAGGAAGACCTGCCGGCCCATGTAGAAAGCCGTGAGGAAGGCGGCCAGGGTGAGGAGCAGCCAGACGAAGAAGGGCCACGAGACGACGCCTTCGTGCAGGAAGGCCTCGTAGGCGTGGGCCAGGATCTCGTCCTTGCTCCAGAAGCCGGCGAAGGGGACCACGCCGGCCAGGGCCAGCGTCCCCACCAGGAAGGTCCAGAAGGTGGTGGGCATCTTCGCCTTCAGGCCGCCCATGCCCATCATGTCGTTGGGGTCAAAGGGCTTGGCCTCTTCGTGGTGCTTGCCGTGGCCGTAGTGCGCGGCCTCGTGGTGCCCGTGCTCCATGCCGTGGATGACCGAGCCGGAGCCCAGGAACAGGAGGGCCTTGAAGAAGGCGTGGGTGATGAGGTGGAAGACCGCCGCCACGTAGGCCCCGATCCCCAGGGCGGCGATCATGTAGCCCAACTGGCTGATGGTGGAATAGGCCAGGACCCGCTTGATGTCGTCCTGGGCGATGGCGATGGTGGAGGCGAAGAGGGCCGTGAAGGCCCCGATGAAGGCCACCAGTCCCAACTGCGGCCCGTGCTCCACCGCGGCGAAGAGGGGGAAGGTCCGCGCCACCAGGTACACGCCGGCGGAGACCATCGTCGCCGCATGGATGAGGGCGCTGACGGGGGTGGGGCCTTCCATGGCGTCCGGGAGCCAGACGTGCAGCGGGAACTGGGCTGACTTGCCCACCGCGCCCCCGAAGATGAGCATGGCGATGAGGGTGGCCCACGGCAGCCCCAGGCCCGGCACCGTCGTCTCGGCCAGGCGGTGCAACGTCTCCGGGGCGAAGAGGTCGGCGAAGGTGAGGGTCCCCGTCTGCACGTAGAGGAGCAGGAGGCCGCTCAGCATGATGACGTCGCCCACGCGGGTGGTCAGGAAGGCCTTCAGTCCCGCCTTCATCGCCGACGGCTTCTCAAACCAGAAGCCGATGAGGAGGTACGAGCACAGCCCCATGATCTCCCAGAAGACCAGGAGCATGAAGAGGTTGTCGGCCACCACCAGCCCCAGCATCCCGCAGGCGAAGAGGGAGATGTAGGCGAAGAAGCGGGAGTAGCGGGGGTCCTTCTCCATGTACCCCACCGAGTAAATGAAGATCATCAGGCAGACGAAGGGGACCATGAAGAGCATGACCGCCGTGAGGGGGTCCACCTGGACGCCCATGCGGAACCACACGTCGCCGGTGGGCACCCAGTCCGCCAGGAGGTGGAAGGCCCTTTCCCCCATCCCCAGCCTCTGGGCGATGGCCTGGGCCACCACCCCCCACGAGAGGACCCAGGAGAGGGCGATGGCGCCGATGGCGATGGAAGAACTCAACTGGCGCCGTGGGTAGGCCCACAGGACGATGACCGCGAAGGCCGCCAGGGGGATGAATGGGATCAACCACGTCAGTTGGAGCATCGCGGGCTCATCCTTTCATCTCATCAATCTCTTCCACGTTGACCGTCTCGCGGCTGCGGTAGATGGCCAGCAGGATGGCCAGGCCCACCGCTGCCTCCGCCGCCGCCACTGTGATGACGAAGATGGCGAAGACCTGGCCGGCCAGGTCGTGGGGGGCCACGTACCGCCAGAAGGCCACCAGGTTCAGGTTCACGGCGTTGAGCATCAGTTCCACGCCCATGAGGACGGCCACACCGTTGCGGCGGGCCAGCGCGCCGTAGAGCCCGATGCAGAAGAGAGCCGCGGCCACCACCAAGTACCAAGACAGAGGAACCATCTCCCCCTCCCAAAAAGCCGGATCACGAATCGCACCAACGGAGCACGAATGACACGAACATTTCCATTTCGTTCAGGATTCGTGCGCTTCGTCCCATTCGCCCCATTCGTGATTTCTCACCGCTCCCGGGCGATAAGCCGGATCACGAATCGCACCAATGGAGCACGAATGACACGAACATTTCCATGTTATCCAGGATTCGTGCGATTCGTCCCATCTGTGCCATTCGTGCTTTCTCACGTGATTCCTCACCGCTCCCGGGCGATGAGGATGGCCCCGACCATCGCCACCAGAAGCAGCACCGAAGCCACTTCAAAGGGAAGGACATAAGGGCCCATCAGGTCCTGCCCCAGGCGCGTGAGGTAGTTGCCGGGGACCTCGGCCTGCACCGTCGCCCAGCGCACCTGCAGGAGCACGAAGGCCAGCACCCCGAAGAAGAGCACGGCGAAGATGGCCGCCAGGGGCCACTGTTGGTTCAACTGGCGGCCCGGGTCCTGGAGGTAGCGTCCCGAGAGCATGATGGCGAAGAGGATGAGGACCGCTATCGCCCCCACGTAGATCAGGACCTGCACCCCAGCCAGGAACTCGGCCTCCAGGAGGACGTACAGGCCCGCCATGCCGAGGAAGGCCAGGATCAGGTACAGGGCACTGTGGAAGAGGTTGCGGTTGGTGACCACCATGACCGCGGCCCCCAGGCCGATGACGCTCAGGACGGCGAAGACGATCGGCACGATTGGGAACATGGGCACCCCCCGGCGTGTGAGGCGCTTGCGCCTCCTAGCGGCTCTGCTGCCAGGCCCGCCACTGGGCCATCCGCTCCTCCACCGCCCGCTGCTGCGCCCGGCGGAGCGCCCAGCCGCCCAGGTACAGGGCCCCCACCGTCACCGCCACGTTGGTCACCAGGAGGGCCGCCGCCTGCGGCCAGAAGCCCAGGCCCAACTTGACCACGAGGCCGACGACGAAGAGGTTGGTCAGGGCCAGCGGCAGCAGGAACTTCCAGGCGAAGGAGAGGAGGTGGTCAATGCGGAAGCGCGGCAGGGTGAAGCGCACCCACATGAAGACGAAGATGACGGCGAACGACTTGGCGAAGAACCAGAACCACGAGGGCAAGAGGGGCCCCTGCCAGCCCCCCAGCCACAGGGTGGTGATGATGGCGGAGATGGCGAACAGGTTGATGTACTCCGCCACGAAGAAGAGGCCGAACTTCATCCCGCTGTATTCGGTGAAGAAACCGGCCACCAACTCCGATTCGGCCTCCGGCAGGTCAAAGGGTCCCCGGTTGGATTCCGCCGCGGCGCAGATGAAGTGCACCAGGAACACCCCGGGCAACATCAGGATGAAGGGCAGCCTCGCCTGCGCCTCCACGATCCGCACCGTGGACATGGACCCGGCCAGGAGCACCACCGCCAGCATGGACAGGGCCATGGGGATCTCGTAGGCCAGGAGTTGCGCCCCGATGCGCAGACCCCCGAGGAGAGCGTACTTGTTGTTGGAAGACCACCCCGCGGTGAGGACGGCGATGGTGGTCATGGAGGCCATGGCCAGGACATAGAGGATGGCGATGTTGAGGTCCTGGGGGACCATGCCGCGCCCGAAGGGGATGACGGCGTAGACCAGGAGCGCCGGCGCCACCATGATGGCCGGGGCCCAGTTGAACGCCCCTTTGTCGGCCTTGGCCGGGATCACATCCTCCTTGGTGAGCATCTTGACCGCGTCGGCGATGGACTGCAGGATGCCGTACGGCCCAGCCCGGTTCGGCCCCAGCCGGTCCTGGAAGCGGGCCACCGCCTTCCGCTCCATCCAGATGAGGAAGAGGACGATGACCAGGGCCACGGCCACCACGAGGACGATGACCAAGAAGTCCATGATGGCCGTGACCGCCCAGGCTGGCAGGAAGGTCGCCAGCCACCGGGCCAACGCGTTGCCCAGGATGTTCAGGAGTTGGTCCAAGGTCTCCAAGATGCCCATCAAGTCGCGTCCCTCCGCACGCCTGCAAGTGCCTTTCTCACGCCGTCAGACGTCCGGCCCAAGGCCCCATCCCGCGCTTCCACCGCCCCCTAGAACCACCGCAGCGCCCCCTTGCGCCAGGCATAGGCCAGGCCCGCCAGGAGGATGCCGATGAAGAGGAACATCTCCACCAGGGCGAAGAGGGGCAACTGGTGGTAGGCCACCGCCCAGGGGAAGAGGAAGACGGTCTCAATGTCAAAGAGGACGAAGACCAGGGCGTAGATGTAGAACTGGACCTTGTAGCGGACCCACGTCTCGCCGACGGTTTCCAGGCCGCACTCGTAGGTAGATTGCTTCATGGGAGTGGGTTTCTTCGGCCTGAGGAGCCAGGCCACGCCAACGGCAAGGAAGGGGAAGAGGACAGCGACGGCCACGAAGAGCCCGATGAAGAGGTAGTTCTGCAGCAAGGCGCACGCTCCTTCCGTTGCACAGGGATCTATAGGGCCTCGGAGGCGCTACACCGCGCAGCACCTTGGGGCGTCTTTCTCGGGATCTCCTCTCGGCCCGCGCAGCGCACATTGTGCCGAAAGGAACATATCCGCCCTATTCTAACGGATTTCGGGAGACTTGTCAAAAATGGCCTGGCCTCTCTCCCCTCACGCGCCCGGCTCGCCGCCGAGCGCCGCTTCCACCGCCTCCAGCAGCGCCCCCTCCCAGAGAAGCCGTTGGACGTGCTCCAGGTGGGGGTACAGCAGTTGGTCTCCGGCCACGAAAGGCACCGCCTCCCGGAGGAGCCGGTGGGCCGCGCCGGTGCCGCGGCCCAGAGGGAGGGCCTGGGCCTTCCGACGCAGGTCCACCGCCTGGGCCGCCACCAGCAGTTCTATCGCCAGGATCGCCCCCACGTTCCGCACCACCTCCCGCGCCTTCCGCGCCGCGAGGGTGCCCATGCTCACGTGGTCCTCCGTGTTGGCCGAGGTGGGGATGGTGTCGGCGCTGGCCGGGTGGGCCAGGACCTTGTTCTCGGAGGCCAGCGCGGCCGCCGTGTACTGCAGGAGCATCAGGCCGGAGTTCAGCCCGCCTGCCTCCACCAGGAAGGCCGGCAGACCCTCGTTCAGGGCCGGGTCCAGGAGGCGCGCCGTGCGCCGTTCGGAGATGTTCCCCAGGTCGGTCACCGCGGTGGCCAGGTAGTCCATGGCCAGGGCCACTGGCTCCCCGTGGAAGTTGCCGCCGGAGAGGGCCACGGGGTCCTCGCCCTCCCAGAAGAGGAGGGGGTTGTCCACAACGGCGTTCAGTTCCCGCTCCAGGATGGCCCGGGCGTGGGCCACGGCCTCCCGCACCGCCCCGTGCACCTGGGGCATGCAGCGGAGGGAGTAGGCATCCTGCACCCGCCGGGGGTCGCGAGAGCGGACCCACCCGCTCCCGTCCAGCAAGCGGCGCAGGTGCGCGGCACACGCCGCCTGGTGGGGGTGGAGCCGCAGGTCGTGGATGCGGGGGTCCAGGGCGTCCAGCGTGCCCTGGAGGGCCTCCAGGGTGAGCGCGCCAGCGACGTCCGCCACCCGGAGGAGGGTTTCCGCC
>DAOTYM010000182.1:0-2497 GCA_034434775.1 Anaerolineae bacterium
CTTCTCAGCAATGCGCTGGACATCCGCCTCATCAAAGTCCAGGGTAGGCACCTTCTCCACCCCCTCTTTGGCGATCACGATCTCGTAGGCGTAAGGGATGCCCAGCCTCTCCAGCACCTTGCTCGCACAGCGGTTAGCACAGCCGTTGATAACGATCAGGCTCTTCGCTCGCCGGGCAATGTCCACATGCACTTTGGACTCTGCAGCCACCGCCGTGATGCAGCACATCCGGGCTTCTCTGTTTGAGTTGGTCAGTTCAACCGCCACCTGGTGCCCCACCTGGCCCACACTGGCCGCACCGTCGCAGGCCAGAATGATGTGCAGGTTTTCGGCTTCCTTCGCACAGACGGGCAGCATTCTGATAGGCGCTTCTTGCTTTCCTTCCTCAGCCATTTGGTGGGTTCCCCCTTTCCGTGTTTTTTGAGAGTTCTTGTGATCTGCACGCGTTGACCCTTTCAAGGCAAGACAGGTCCGCCACCAGGTTGGCACCGTGATCGGGGCCTCAAAGACCGGCGTCGCGAGGCTGTAGAGGCCAGCCACCAGGACGAACGCGGCCGTGAGGGGCCCGATGGGGCGGACGCGCCGGAGGCTTTCAGAGGCCCAGGACCACACGGTAGACCTCCTGGGTATCCTGGGCGATCTGCGCCCACTGGAAGGTACGGCCGAGTTCCCGAGCCCCCCGCGCCAGCCGTTCCCGCAGGGCTGGGTCCCCCGCGAGGCGCAGGATGGCATCGGCCAGGGCCTCGGGGTCCTGGCGGGGGACGAGCCACACGTTCTCCCCGTGCCGCAGGTGGGGGATGGGAGTGGTGGGTTCCGTGGTCAGGATGGGCAGGCCGTGGACCAGGGCGACGAGCAAGGTGCCCCGGCGGAAGGAGGCCCCATCCCGGTAGGGGAGGACGCACAGGTCGCCCTCCAAAAGGTGGGCCGAGACCTCCCGCGGCGGCAGGAACCCGGTCCAGGAGACGGCCCCCTCCAGGCCCAGGGCGGCGATGCGGGCCTGGAGGCGTTCGCGGAAGGCGACGTTGGTGGGGTCGCTATCGCCGGCCGTGCCGCCCACGATGCGCAGGGCGAAGGGCCTCGGCGACCCCCGGGCGCGCAGGATGGCCAGCGCCTCCACCAAGTCCTGGCACCCCTTGCTGGCGTTGAGGAAGCCGAAATGGCAGAGGAGGAAGGGGCCTCCGCCCGATTCCGAGGCGTGGGGGCGCGGCAGCAGGTCCTCCGGCGGCTCCAGGTTGGGCCCCAGGGGGATTTGGAAGCGCGGCGTGCGGCAGGCCCGGGCCAGGCGGTCGTCGTCCTCCTGGTTGGTGACGACGACGGCTCGGGCGCCGGAGGCCAGGGCCAGGATCGCCCACCACCGCGCTGGCCCCGCTTTGGGGAAGAGGTAGGGCACCCGCAGGTCGTGGAACGTCACCACGCACGGCAGGTCTGCCCGGCGCAGGCGCAGCCACCAGGGGAAGAGGTTGATGGCCGGGTGCAGGCGGTAGGCCGCGGCCTGGTACTGGATGTGGACGAGGTCCGCCCCTCGCCCCTGGGCAAGGCGCGCCAAGGCCCGCCAGCAGGCCCAGCCCCACGTGCCGACGGTGCGGTGGACGGGGTAGGGTGCATCCTCGGCCGGGGACGGTGAGGCTTGCGGCAGGCGGCTGGTGGCCACCTCCACGTCCACGCCCAGAGCGGCGAGGGCCTGGCAGAGACGTGCCGTGTAATCTCCCACCCCTCCCTGCATGGGGGGGAATTCCCCGGTGACCATGAGGACCTTCACCGCGCCTGCCTCCCCTGGGGCGGGGTGAGGCCCGGCCGCAGCCTTGAGCGCAGGAGCCAGGCGTAGGCCCGCACGCGCTGGGCCCGCAGGTCCCGCCGGTGCCCGACGAGCCATTTGGCCCCTTCCAGGGCCAGTTGCACGGCGTAACCAAAGAGGAGGAAGGACCGCACGAGGGCCCCGGCCGCCGGGCCGTGGTGCTTGCGGTAGAAGCGGACCTTGCTCGCGTCAAAGTGGTACTGGCGCGCCACGGGGACCTGCTCGCTGGACCGGCCCTCATAATGGACGACCTCTGCCGAGGGCAGGTAAGCAACCTCCCAGCCTGCAGCGCGGAGGCGGGCGCAGTAGTCCAATTCCTCCGAGTACATGAAGAACCCCTCGTCCAGGGGGCCGACCTGGCGCACAGCCTCGGCGCGCAGGAGGAGGCACGCGCCCACCACCCAATCCACTACCTGCTCGTCCTCGTCGCTCCGGTCCGCCATGTGGTAGCGGCGGGCGACGGGGTTGTGGGGGAACCACTGGTGCAGAAAAGTGCTTTCCAGGAAGGCGGTGGCCAAGGTGGGGAAGCGGCGGCGGGTGGGCTGCACCGAGCCATCGGGGTAGCGCACCCGAGGGCCAAGGGCACCGGCGCGGGGGTGGGCGTCCATCCACTGGAGCATGGTGTGCAGGGCCCCGGGGCGGACCTCCGTGTCGGGGTTCAGGAGGAGGACGTACCGCCCCTGGGCCAGGGCCAGGCCCTGG
>DAOTYM010000183.1:0-2809 GCA_034434775.1 Anaerolineae bacterium
AGTAGGAGAGGACGGGGGTCTGGACCTGGTACTTCTGCAGGAGCCGCCAGGCCGTGCGGGTATCCTCCGCGGCGATGAGGGAGGCTTCCCGCAGCACCCGCAGGGCCCGCAGGGTGATGTCCTCCAGGTTCCCTATCGGCGTGGCGACGAGGTAGAGGGTGCCCACCGGTTCCAGCCTGTCCCCTTGCGCTCAGTGGCGCAGGATCAGCCGGCGGAAGGCTTCGGCGTAGCGCATGCCGTGCCCCTGGGCCGTCATCTCGGCCCAGGCGCGGATCCGTTCTTCCAGGCCCTCAAAATCCTTCACCTGGCTCTGGTGGCATTTCAGGGCCTGGATCTTGGCCTCCAAGGTGTCGGTGATGTCCACCCAGTAGTTGGGCTCCTGGGGGGTGGCTAGGAAGACCTGGTCCACGTTGTGGGGCTTGAGGCCCTGGTCCAGGAGTTCCGGGAAGATCCAGTAGGAGCCGGCAGAGGGGTAGACGGCGTCCAGGGCGGCGTCTGCCGCAGCGCGGTGGTCCGGGTGGTTCAGGTACATGCCCCGGGAGAAGCGCACGGTGGGATCGCCGCAGAGGACGGCATCCGGCCGGTACTGGCGGATGAGGCGCGTCAGGTCCCGCCGCAGGAGGAGGGTGTGCTGCAGGGTTCCGTCGGGATACCCCAGGAAGACCGCCTCCTTGACCCCCAGGACCCGGCAAGCGGCCCGCTGCTCCTCCTTGCGCAACCTCCCCAGTTCAAAGGGGTCGCAATCCGGGTCGTTGCACCCCCGTTCGCCGTCGGTGCAGAGGACGTAGATGACCTCCGCCCCTTCCCGGACCCAGCGGGCGATGGTTCCTGCGCAGGTGAACTCCGCGTCGTCTGGGTGGGCCATGATGACGAGGACGCGTCGCGGCGTTTCGGGCACTTCTTCCACGGCACACACCCTCCTGAACAAGGCTGCGGGCCGCATTGTACTCCCGCCGGGCCAGGCTGTCAACCGGCCTCGCGGCTGGAGGGGAAGGCCCGGGCCGATTTGACACGACATCCGGCCCGTGCTATACTCTAACTGATTTTTGCACATAGAGGTTTGGGCGGCCCGAAGCCGCAGGTAGGTGAGGATAGCCCCGTTGGGGGAGGTGGAGAGCATGCCGAGACATGGCCGCTGGGGACGGGGCCGCGAAGGAGAGGCCTGTCCCCGCCGTATCTACCGCTTTGTGGAGCCGTGCCTTTTGCTCCTCCTGCACCACGGCCCGGCCCACGGCTACGACCTGGCGGAGCGGCTCGGTGCCTTGGGCCTGGGCGCGCCGGAGGCGGGGCAGGGCCCCTGCGCCCCTGTGGACTCCAGCGTGGTCTACCGCGCCCTGCGGGCCATGGAGGAGCAGGGCCTGGTGACCTCTGCCTGGGACACCACGGCTTCCTCTGGCCCACCTCGGAGGGTCTACCGCCTCACTCCCCTGGGCGACCAGGTCCTCGCCTCGTGGGTGGCTGACCTCCGGGAGACGGTGCGCCTCTTGGAAGGGTTCCTCCGCGAGTACGAAGAACACATGCAAAAGGAGCAGGAGGCCCATCACTCGTGAACCTCACCTGCCTGGTAGACAACACCGTTGTACACCGCGGGGAGTTCTGGGGCGAGCACGGGCTGTCCATCCTCATTGAGACGCCCCAGGCCCGCATCCTCTGGGATACGGGGGCCAGCGGCACGGTGCTGGCCCACAACCTCCACCTCCTCCGGTTTGACCCCGCCTGGCTGGATGCCGTGGCCTTGAGCCACGCCCACCAGGACCACACTGGGGGGCTCCCAGCCCTCATGGGGCGGACGCGGCGCATCCCCCTCTTCGCCCACGCGGACCTCTTCCGGCCCCGCTTCCGGCGCGTGGAGACCGGCTACCGACACGTGGGCCTCCCCGCGGGCTCGGAGGGCCTGGGGGAGTGGTTTGACCTGCGCCTGGGCACGGAGCCTGTGGAGATCGCACCGGGGGTCTGGACCAGCGGGGAGATCCGCGAGCGCTCCGCTCCCGAGGGGCGCAGCCCGCACCACTTCGTGCAGGGGGATGGGGGCTACACCCCGGACCCTTACCGGGACGACCTGGCCCTGGTGCTGAAGGCGGAGGAGGGATGGGTGGTGGTCTGCGGGTGCTGCCACGCTGGCCTCGTCAACACCCTCCGCCACGTGGAGCGGACCTTCGGCGGTCCCATCTGGGGGATTGTGGGAGGGGCGCACCTGATAGAGGCTGACGACGCGCACCTGGAGGAGGCGGTGCGCTTCCTGACGGACCTCTCCGTGCCGCACCTGTGGCTCAACCACTGCACGGGGCAGCGGGCCCTGTGCCGTTTGGTCCAGGCCCTCGGCGACCGGGTCCAGCCCTTCCCCGTGGGCACCCGGTTGGAACTCTCCCTCTGAGGAGGGCTGGCCTGGGCCGCGGCGAGCCGGGCCCAGGCTTGCGCGAGAGGCGGTTCTCCGGTAAACTCTTGTCGGAGCAAGCGACGGCCGCGGGGATCGCCGCGGCCATGTTCATGGCCGCCAGGAGCGGGATCCAGCGGCAGAGGTGCACAGGAGCGCCTTCCGGAGGAAAGCCATGGCCCATCCGTTGGTGGAACTGGCCCGCAAGACCATTGAGGCCTACGTGCGGCGGGGGGAGGTCCTCAAACCGCCGGCAGAACTCACGCCGGAGATGCGGGGCCGCGCTGGCGTCTTCGTCTCCCTACACGACAAGAGGGGCAACCTGCGGGGCTGCATCGGCACCATTGAGCCCACGCAGCCGACGATCGCCCAGGAGGTCATCCGCAACGCCATCAGCGCTGCCACCCAGGACCCGCGCTTCCCGCCCGTCCGCCC
>DAOTYM010000184.1:0-7258 GCA_034434775.1 Anaerolineae bacterium
TCCATCGCCAGCGGCGTCATCACCCTGGACAAGGCTGGCCGGGTGACCTTGGTGAACCGCGCCGCCGAGCAGATCCTGGGCCTTTCGGCCCGGGACGTCCTTGGCCGCCCCTATACCGTCCTCGGCAAGCGGCTGGAGGAGACCGGGCTTCCGCTCCTCCTGGAGCAAGTGCAGTCGGGCAGGCGCCGCCAAGTCCTGGGAGAAATAGAACTGCAGTCGGCGACCCGGGGCACGTTGTGGCTGCGCCTGCTCCTCTCGCCCTTGGGGACCAGCCCCGAACGGCTCAACGGCGGAGGTGTGGCCATGGTCCTGGAAGACCTGACGGAGCGCCGCCGCCTGGAAGAGGCCCAGGCGCGGGAGCGGCAGGCGCGGGAGCGCATCCAGCAGACCTTCGCCCGCTATGTGGCACCGCGGGTCGTGGAGCGGCTGGTCCAGGGCGAGGCCGAGGTCCGGCTGGGCGGCGTCCGCCAGGAGGTCTCGGTCCTCTTCGCCGACCTGCGCGGCTTTTCAGGTCTCAGCCAGCGGTTGGCTCCCGAAGCGTTGGTGGACCTCCTGAACCAGTACCTCTCCCTGGCTGGGGAGGCGGTGCTGGACGAAGAGGGCACGCTGGATAAGTTCACCGGCGACGGCCTGATGGCCCTCTTCAACGCCCCCCTTCCCCAGCCGGACCACCTCCTGCGCGCCGCCCGGGCCGCGCTGCGCCTGCAGGAGCGGGTGGAGCGTTACGTGCTGGGGCTGGCCGAACCGCTGCGGTTCCAGTTCGGCGTGGGGATTGACGTGGGCGAGGCCATCGTGGGCAACATCGGCATGCCCCGCCTGATGGACTACACCGCGGTGGGCGACTGCGTGAACCTGGCCAAGCGGCTCCAGGAACTGGCTGGCCCGGGCCAGATCCTCCTCAGCCGCCGTGCCTACCTGCGCCTGGGCGAGGCCGTGGAGGTCCGTGCCCTGGACCCGGTGCTCCTCAAGGGGCGGCAGACGCCGGAGCCGGTCTACGAACTCCTGGCCCTGCGGGCCTGAGGGCCTGGAAGGGCCTCCAGCGCCGCGGCCAGGGCCTCGGCCACGTCCCACACTTCCAGCCCTTCCGACGCGGCCGTGTGCCGGGCGAAACTCCCCTTGCAGGTGGGGCAGGCTGTGACCAAGTGGTCCGCCCCAGCCGCCTGGGCCATGGCCACCACCTTCCTCCCTGCCTCTACAGCGATGCGCAGGTCCAGGCCGCCCATGCCCCCGCCCGCCCCGCAGCAGAGCGCCCGCTCCCCGTGGTGGAACATCTCCACCACCTGCACGCCAGGCAGCCTCCCCAGCAGGCGGCGCGGGGCCTCGTAGAGGCCCAACCCCCGTCCCAGGGCACAGGGGTCGTGGTAGGTGGCGCGCCAGCCCAGCGCGCGGCCCGGGGCCAGGTGTCCCGCCTCCAGGAGGTCCAGGAGGTACGCCGTGTGGTGCAGCCACTCCACGCCCTCGGGCAGCGCGAGGCCCAGGCGGGGGTACACCTCGCGCACCATGCGCAGGCAACTGGGGCAGGTGAAAACGACGCGCCGCGCCGCGCTGGCCCGCACGGCCCCGAGCAAGGCCTCGGCGGAGGCGCGGGCCTCGTCCAGAAAGCCCAAGGCGCGCAGGGGCTCACCGCAGCACGCCTCCTCCCGCCACACCGTAACCTCCTGGCCCGCGGCCTCCAGCAGGGCCAACGTCGCCCGGGCGATCTCCACCTGGCGGTAGAGGGTGTTGCACCCGAAAAAGAGGAGCACGTCGGCTTGCTCGGGCAGCGGGGCGACCTGGTCGGCGATGGGAGCCAGGCGCGTCCCCCGCGGCTCTCCCAAGGGGTTGCCCAGGTTCTGCACGTGGGCGGCCATCCGCTGGGCGGGCTCCGGCGCCAGCCCCGCCCGGGCGATGTCACGCCGGGCGGCCTCTATGACCGCGGGGACGTCCCACCCCGGCTCGCACCAGGCGGTGCACAGCCCGCACAGGCAGCAAGCGTAGAGGTGCTCCACCTCGTCGGGGCGGAAGTGGCCCCGGGCCCACCCCTCCCCGGCGAAACGGCACTTCTCGTTGGGCAGGTCGGCCTCGGACCGGGTGACGGTGGCCACGGTGCAGACGTGGCGGCACAGTTTGGGGCACAGGGCGCACATCTCCGCCGTGGCACGCAGGGGTTCCTCGCTCATGCTTCCCTCCCCTCAAACCCCAGTTTGCCGGGGTTCATGATGTTGTGGGGGTCCAGGAGGCGCTTGATCGCCTGGAGGGTGGCGAAGGCCGCGCCGAACTCCTCCGCCATGAACTCCCCCAGGGTCAGCCCAACGCCGTGGTGGTGGTTGATGGTCCCGCCCAGGTCCAGGATGACCCGCAGGGCGTCCCGCTGGATGCGGAAGTAGAGGTCCGCTGCCCGTTCGTCGTCCGGCGCGCCCATGCACAGCACGTAGGGGTACATCATCCCGCCGGTGGGGTACCAGTGGGAGAAATGGGCAGCGAAGAGGAGTCCCTCGTAGCGGGAGAGGGCCTGGCTCATCTTCCCGTGCACCGCTCGCAGGTAGTCAAAGGTGCCGGCCGTGTCTATCACCGTGCCGATGGTCCACCCCTCCTCGCTCTTGAGGAGGAGGTTCTCCGCCGTGGGGTAGGCGGAGGTGTAGCGGTGCTCCCACCAGTCCTCGCCGGGTTCGGGCCCCAGGTCCTCGCCGCCCAGGGCCAGCGCGAGGCGCAGGGCCTCCCCTTCCTCTGCCTCCACCTGGGCCGCGAAGCCGTCAAAGCACCAGACCATGAGGGCTCCGGCCCTCTTGTACAGGAAGAGGCTCTCCAGTTCGTCGGAGAGGCGCATGGCCGCCGGGCGCAGCCCCCGCCGCATGATCTGCCGGGCCGCCTCCAGGCCCGTGGCCGTGTCGGGGAAGGCCACGCCGCGGAAGCGGCGGCACTCCGGCAGGGGGTGGACGGCCAGCGTGGCCTCGGTGATGACGCCCAGCGTCCCCTCCGAGCCCAGGAAGAGGCGCTTGAGGTCCGGCCCGGCGGCCGATTCCGGCACGGGGCGGAAGCGCACCACCTCTCCTTGGGGCAGCACCACCTCCATGCCCAGGACCATGTCGGTGATCTTGCCGTAGCGGGTGGAGAGGACGCCTGCGGAGCGGGTGGCAAGGAACCCGCCCAGGCCGGAGCAGTAGGCCGACTGGGGGATGTGGGCCAGGGTCAGACCCCGCTGGTTCAGGGCCCACTCCAGGTTCTGGCCGATGATGCCGGCCTGGGCCGTGACCGTGCCGTTGGCCTCGTCAATCTCCAGCACCCGGTCCATGCGCTTCACGTCCAGGATGATGCCGCCGTAGATGGGCAAGGTGCCGCCCTGGACGCCGGCCCCGCCGCAATAGGGGACGACGGGGACCTTGTAGCGGTTGGCGATGCGCAGCACACGCGCGACCTCCTCCGTGCTGCCAGGCCAGACCACGTAGTCTGGCAGGGGGACCTTCCACCCCTTGCGCACCCAGGTGCGGCCCAGCCAGGAGTAGTCCTTGGCGTAACTGGTGCGCTCGGCCTCCTCCCGGGAGACCCAGCGCTCCCCCACTGCGCCGACCAGTTCCTGGTACAGCATCACCTCTCGCAGCAACATCTCGCCCATGCGACTTCCCCTTTTCGCGCGCTGACCTCTCCTCATCCCCCACTGCCTGTGGCGGGGTTAGCCACCGACTCAAATCGGGGCTCAAGCAGGGCGTCGGCCTGTGCCGACGCCGTCTCCGCAGGGGGACGGCCCATAGGGGCAAGGCACGCCTCGCCCTGCGCACCTCACCCACCCCTGGCCTTCGGCCTCCCCCTCCCTCTCCATCAGCGGATGGAGAGGGAGGGGGATTGGGGGGCGGGTGAGGTCTGTAGGGGCAATTCACGAATTGCCCCTACAGGTTCCTCGTCTCCGCCGCCTATGGCAGCACTCCTTCCCTCTCTGCCTGCGGAGAGGGAAAAGGGTGGACTTGGTCCGACCTCCCCCATCCCCCCACTTTGTGCCCTCTGTGTCCTCTGTGGTCCCCTACACCGCCTCTGCCTCGCCCGGGGCCAGGCCCAGGCGCAGGGCCAGGTACTCGGAGAGGTTGTAGACCTCCACCGCGTCCCGCGAGCGGCGGACGTTGCGGAAGTTGTGCAGGCAGGTGGGGCACTCGGTGAGGAGGACCCCCGCGCCCGTCGCAAGGGCCGCCTCCAGGCGGGCGCGGGCCATCTGCACCGAGAGGCGCGTGAAGGCTCCCCGCACGCCGCCACCGCCGCCACAGCAGTCGGTGTGCTCGCGGCAGGCTTCCATCTCCACGAACGTCCCCGCGGCCCGCGCCAGGACCTGCCGCGGCGCTGCAGTCTCTCCCAGGCCGCGGGCCAGTTCGCACGGGTCGTGGAACGTGACGGCCCCCTCCGCCAGGCCCGCGGGCAGGCGGTCCAGCCGCTCGGCCAGGACCTGTGCCGTGTGCCACACCTCCAGCCCCCGGTAGGCGGGGTGGGTGGAGAGCGTCAGGGCACAGCGGGGGCAGGCGGTGATGACCTTGTGCGTCCCGGCGGCGGAAAACGCGGCCAGGTTGCGCTGGGCCAGGGCTTCCACTCGCGGCTCTCCCACCATCGGCGCAGGGCCCCCGCAGCAGACCTCGTCCACCGTGGTGAAGTCCACGTCCAGGTGCTGGAGGAGAGCCATGGTCGCAGCGACGCTCTCCCGCTCCCAGTAGGAGAAAGCGCAGCCCACGAAGAAGATGTACTCAGCACGCCCCCGCCGGGGCCAGGGGGCCAGGCTTTGCCCGAAGATGTTGCCGCGTTCCCGCAAGTTGCCCAGGAGCGCCCTGTGGGCCGCAGGGACGTACGCCGCGGCGTCCTGGGCCTCCTGCAGGGCGATGGCCCGGCGCAGGCTGGCCACCAGTTCGGGGATGGGCACGCCCACCGGGCAGACGGCCTCGCACGCCCCGCACAGGGTGCAGGTGTAGAGCGTGTCGTGCGCAGCCCACGCCTCCGGGAGGGCGCGGGAGAGGCTCGTGGCCACCTGCCGGGGGCCGGCGTAGCGCCCTTCCGCCCCCAGGAGCGCCCGCAGGACCGGGCAGCGGGCGGTGCACAGGCCGCAGTTCACGCAGGCCTCCCACGCCGGGAGCAGGCGCACCTCGTCTGGCGTGCGGGGCGTCAGGTGGTCGGGCGCGTAGCGCCGCAGGAAGGTCTCCAGGCCGCGGTGGGCCTCCCTCCCCCGCCAGCCGGAAAGGAGGCTCCAGAGGACCCGCCCTCCCAGGCTCCACAGGTCTCGGCGAGACATGGCTCACTCCTCCCCACCGCGGGCTGCCCACCAGCCTGCCCGGGCGCCCGAGGCTACGCACAAGCTGCCCAGCCCCGTGCCATCGGCGTAGTCGCGGCCCAGCACGAGGGCCCCGGCAGCCCACAGGTTGCGGTAGAGGGGCTCCCCGCGGGCGTCGGCGGGGCGGCCCAGCGCATCGGTGCGGACGCGCACGCCGAAGAGAGGCTGCACCTCGCCGAAGGCCGCGCGGGTCAGGGTCCAGGGGTGCGCGCCTTCGCCCAGCCCCTCCAGCGGCAGGTCCAGGACCGGCTCCCGCAGGCCCCCGTCGTCGGCCAGGCCGCCGCCCACGAAGCGCCCCGTGGCCCAGATGGCCGCGGACGCGGGGAGGTCCGCTTTCTGCTCCCGCCAGGCCACGCGGACCGCGCGCACCTCGCGCCCTTCCGCGTGGACCCCGAGGGCCCTGCCCGGCACGACTTCCACCCCGGCGGCGCGCAGGGCGCGCTCCAGGGCCTGCTGCAGGCGCCACCCGTGGACGGAAGGCGAGCCGCCCAGGGCTTCCCAGACGGGGACGCCCCAGGCCGCCTGCCATGCGGCGCGGATCCCTGCCGTCCGCTCCACCCCCAGGACCCCCGGCCAGAGGACAGATTGGAATCCCCCGGCCCGCACCGCCCGGCCCACGGCCTCGCCCACCTCCCGCTCCACCTCTGGCCGCTCCAGCAAGCGGGCCACGTCAAAGGGGGTCAGGTTGTCTGCCTGCCGAGTTCCTGGCAGGGCGACCTCCAGGGGCTCGGCCTGGAACTCCCCGGCGAGGGCCTGGGCCACGAAGGGGGCGTGGAACTCGCCCAGGCCCCGCACCCCTACCACCAGGAGGCGCGCCCCCCTCTCGGGCAGGGCGGCCGAGGCCGGGAGGAAGGCAGCCGTCTTGAGGCGGCCCAGGCTGGTCGCAGCCTCCAGGGGTGCTCCCCATCCCCCACGGTAGGGAAGGCCAGCCCTCTCCAGGGCGGCGAGGAGCATCGCCAGGGCGTCTCGGGCCACAGCATCGGGGGGGAGGTCGGCGGGCCAGTCCAGTGCGCCGCTGGAGAGGGCCGTCGCGCCGAAGGCCTGACGCACCAGGACCACCTCGGCGCCCAGGGAGCGGGCGGCCAGGGCCGCAGCCACCCCCGCCAGCCCCCCGCCCACGACCACCACCCGCCGCCCCTCAGCCTGCCGCCGCGGGGGCAAGGGCGTCCGCAGGCAGGCCGGCGGCTCCCAGGAGACGCCGCGTTTGCCCAGCCCCTCCACGCCCAGGTAGAGGGCGCGGGTCAGTTCCTCCTGGGCGAGTTGCAGGCCGCGGAGGACCGGCTGCCGGCCCTTCCACCGCTCCTGGAGGAAGGCGCGCACCTGCTCCGATGTGGGCAGCAGGTCCGGGCCTCTTTCCTCCACCAGGGCGGCCACGGCGCGCGCCGTGCAGCCGAACCCCTGGCAGGGGCCCGTCCCCAGGCGGGTGCGGCGGCGCAGGTCGTCCAGCGTGCGGGCCCACTCGTGGCGCACGGCGTGGCGGACCTCCGCCTCGGTCACCGGCTCGCACAGGCAGAGGTACGTGCGCCGCTCCGGGGCCTGCCGGACCTCACCCAGCACCTCCCCAGCACGGGCCCCGTGGCGGCTCACGAGGCGCACCGCAGCCTGGAGGGGGAGCCCGTACTCCTCGGCCAGGCGGGCCGGATCGGCCAGGGCCTCGCCGCCGGGCAAGGGCTCCTCCGCCGTGCGGCAGGGCGCGGGCCGGCCCAAGAGGTGGCCAACCCGGTCCACGGCCTCCTCCGCCATGAGGCGGTAGAGGACCATCTTGCCCCCCACCACGGAGAGGAACCCCGGCGCCCCGTCCTCGGCGTGGTCCACCACCTGGTGCTTCCGGGTCAGGCGGCGGGGGTCGTCGCCGGGCTGGTGGATGAGCGGGCGCACGCCGGCCATGGCCCGGATGACCCGCGCCCGGCGGATGGCCGGCAGGGCCTGTTCCAGGGTGGAGAGGAGGTACTCGGCTTCGGCAGGCTCCGGGCGGGCCTC
>DAOTYM010000185.1:0-4218 GCA_034434775.1 Anaerolineae bacterium
CTCCTCAAGGAATGTGTGTTTGCCTCTTGCACGGGGAAGCCACCGCTTTCCCCTGTTTCCGGCCCCAGTTTACCGACGGGTTGTGAAGAAGTTGTGAAGAGGATGTGGAGAGGGTGTGAACAAAGCACGGCCGCGTCGGCGCAGGCCGACGCCGGGTTTTGAGCCCCGATTTGAATCGGTGGCGTCTTCCACCAGCCGCCCCCTGCACGGCCGCGTCGGCGCAGGCCGACGCTAGGCTTGAGCCCCGATTTGAATCGGCGGCGTCTTCCGCCAGCCGCCCCCTGCACGGCCGCGTCGGCGCAGGCCGACGCCAGGCATGAGCCCCGCTTTGAATCGGTGGCGTCTTCCGCCAGCCGCCCCCTGCACGGCCGCGTCGGCGCAGGCCGACGCCGAGTTTGGAGCCCCGATTTGAATCGGCGGCTTGGCTTGCTTGCGCCTGTGCCGGGCCCATTCGTTTATTCGTTGGCCCATTCGTTGACGGCGTTTGGGGCGCTTCACGCATCGCCCTTGCCGCCGGTAGCCCTGCCGGTGACCCTTTTCAGCCACTCCAGGATGGGCGGCAGGTGCTCCGGCGCAGGGCCGGAGACCTCGTGGCCCGCGCCAGGGTAGGGATGGACGGTGAGGTCCTCCGAGCCGACGGCCCGCGCCAGGCGCCAGGCCTCGCTGAAGGGCACCACCTGGTCCTCCGTGCCGTGCCCCAGGAAGAGGGGGCAGCGGACCCGCGGGGCCGCCTCCTCCAGGGTGAACTGGGACGCGATCTGCCGCAGCGTTTCGGGGTCGGTGCTCCCCACCACCCGCGCGAACTCCAGCGTGAGGAACGGGACCTTGGGTCGCCGCGCCCGGGGCACGGGCTGCGCCGCCGCGCGCCGGCCGAAGGCGAAAAGCGTCGCCAGGGCCACGCAGGCCCGGACGCGGGGGCTCCGGGCCGCGGTCCGCACGACCCAGTACCCGCCCATGCTCCCACCCAGGAGCACCAGGCGGTCTGGGTCCACCTCCGGCTGGGCCGCGAGCCATTCCAGGGCCGCCACGCAGTCCTCTTCTGCGTCCGGCCGCAGCCGCTCCCCGAAGAACCGCTCCCCGTGAGCCGGCATGTCTATGGAAAGGGTGGCGAACCCCGCATCCCGCAGGCCCATCCCCTGGAAGTCCTTGAACTCCTTGTACCCGCTCAGCCCGTGCACGAGGAGCACGGCCGGCACGCGCGTCACCCCTTCCCCAGGCAGGTGAAAGAGGGCCGGCACCTTCTCCCGCGGCCCCGGGATCTTCAACTCGTGGAAGGGCCGCCCTTCCAGCCGGGCCAAGTGCTGGCAGGTCCGGCGCAGGTGGGTGTAGGTGCGCCAGCGGACATCGGCAGAGGGCACCGGCAGGTAGACGCCGTCGGTGAAGGTGGCCATCCGCTGGCACATGAGGACGGTGTGCCACGCCTCCCACGCCGCGCGGAGGTCCCCCGCTTGCTCGTGCCGCTCCGCGGCCAGGGCGTGCCGCTCCGCCTCCTCCATCCAGACCTCGCCCCACCGCTCCAGGCGCCGGATGCGCCGCAGGACCGGCGCGGCCACCTCCGGCGGGACGCCGGCCAGCCGGGCGAAGGAACGCAGGGCCTCCCGGGGCAGGGCCCGGCCCACCCCCAGGACCAGGGCGGCGAGGGAGAAGGCCGCAGATGGCACCCGCGCCCCGGCCTGTGCCGCAGGGGCCTCGGTGGTGACCGGCCCCGCAAGGCCCAGCGAGCGCACGAACCCCTCCAACGTTTCCCATCCTTCCCTGTGGACCATCACGAGCCTCCTTACCAATGCTTCCATCTGGGGATCAGCCCAGGCGGAACCACCACGGGCAGAGGGCAAGGACGCGTGGCGCGAAGAGCCTCTCCACGCAGGCGTACAGGTCGCTGAGGGACATGAGGCCTTCCCTTGCAGCCCAGGGGACCAGGGGCAAGGCGAAGGAGCGCCTTGGGCGGACCAGGACCACTTCCGGCTCCAGGTGGGCTGGGAGGCCGGCCAGGTCCGCGGCCCGCTGGGCCGCTTCCCGCAGGCCGCCCAACGCATCCACAAGGCCCAGTTCCAGGGCCTGGCGCCCCGTCCAGATGCGCCCCTGGGCCCGCTCCTCCACCTGCTGGGGGGAGAGCCCCCGTCCCTCAGCCACCCGCATCTTGAAGAGGCGGTATCCCTCTTCCAGGAGGGCGCGGAGCCGCTCCCGCTCGTCCGGCCGGAAGGGGGCGGACGAGGCGTAGATGCCGGCGTGGCGGCCCTGCGATACGGCATGCCGCCCGATGCCCAGGCGCTGGACGAGGCCGGCATCCACCACCTTGCCCCCGAAGATGCCGATGGAGCCGGTGAGGGTGACCGGCTGGGCGACGATGGCCTGGGCCGCGGTCGCCACGTAGTATCCCCCCGATGTGGCCTGGTCCTGGAGGCAGGCCACGACCGGCTTCTCTTCCGCCAGGCGGCGGACCTCCTCCCACAGGAGGTCCGCAGCGAGGGCCGCGCCGCCCGGCGAGTTGATGAGGAGGACCACAGCCCCGATGCGCCTGTCCTTGGCGGCCTGGCGCAGGCGCTGGGCGATGGTCTCATGCCCCACCCAGTTCTGGGCGAAGGGGAGGGGCAGGGGAGCCTCGCGGCTTTCCCCCAGGACCAGGGTCCCTTCTATGGGGATGAGGCCGATGCGCTGAGCCGCCCTCCAGCGGAGGCGGTGGCGGAGGAGGCGTTGTACCTCCCCCCACGGCCGCACGGGGGGTTCCTCCCCGCCCTCTCCGGCCAGCCACTTCCCCACCGCCCGCGGCGGGAGGCAGGCATCCACCAGGCCCATGCGGAGGGCCTCGTCCGCCGTCAGAGGGTTGGCGTTCAGGGCCTCTTCCATCTGGGGGCGGGTCATCCTGCGCCCCTCGGCCATCTCCACCACCAGTTCCGTGTAGAGGGCTTCCAGGAGGCTTTCCAACATCTCCTGGTGGGCTGGGCTGATGGTGGAGCGGGTGAAGAGTTCGGGGCTGGCCTTGTACCGGCCCACGGCTTCCAGGTCGGCCTGGAGGCCGAGGGTGGCCAGGAAGTCCCCCAGGAAGTAGGCCTCCAGGCGGAGGCCCACGGCGTTGAGCGCCGCGCCCTCCGGCATCACGAGGGCCCGGGCCCCGGAAGCCAGGTAGTATTCCCAAGTCCCGCCGCCGGGGAGGTAGGCCACCACCTCCTTGCCCGCGTGCTGGAGGCGGACGAACTCCTGCCGCAAGGCCTGCAACCTGGCTGGCCCCGCGCGCAGGTCCGCCAGTTCAAAGATCACGCCCCGCACCCGGGGGTCGGCAGCCAGGCGGTCCAGGGCGGCGCGCAGGCCCTGCAGGTCCCGGGGCAGGTCCTCGCGCCCCGGCCTGAGGGGCGGGAGCCAGCGGGGAGGCCGGGGCCGCACCTCGGGCAGGTCCGCGTGGAGGTGGAGCCAGGCGAAACCCAGGTCTTTGGGGCGCTGGCGGAGGAGGTTTTGGAGAGCGCGGCCACCGAGGAGGAAGGCGTCTGGGAACCACTGGCGCTTGCTGGGCATGGTCCCTCCTTTCCTGTGCGCCCTGCCGCCACGGGGCGATTATACCATCCGCCCGGGCGCAGGGCAACCGAAGTCCCAGGCCTTTCCAGGGCTGACTCATTCTTACAGAACTCTGATAGCCTTCCGGTGTAGCACGCCGTAGGGCACGCCTCCTGGCGTGCCATCTAGCGTCCGGAGGAGCGGTTAAGGTCTTCCCTTTGTAAAAACGAGTCAACCCTGCAGGCCTTTCGGAGGTGTGCGGACCCAGGCTCTCCAGCGGTTCCGAGAACAAGCAGGGCCAGGACGAGGTCCTGGCCCTGCTGCCCTCAGAACTTGCCCCGCGTTGCACGGATCGGGGAAGGCCCGCCCTACACGCTCCGGCTGGGGCGCTTGCCCAGTGTCACCGTCACCTGCATCTCCTTCCCGTCCCGGAGGATGGTCAGGGTGACGGTCTGGCCGGCCTCGGTGTGCCGCATCAGGTAGACCAGGAGGTCGTCAAACTTGCGCACCGGCTGGTCGTCTATGCGGAGGATGATGTCGCCGCCGGCCTCAATCTCCACCCCCTTGAACTTCACCGTCCGGCCCGAGCCGCCCTTCAGGCCGGCCTTGTCTGCCGGACCGCCCGGCGTCACCTCCACCACCTGCACGCCCCGCTCCACCGGGAGATCCAGCGCTTTGGCTAGGTCGGGGCTGAGGGTGCGCCCGCTGATGCCCAGCCACGGGTGCTCG
>DAOTYM010000186.1:0-1775 GCA_034434775.1 Anaerolineae bacterium
CGCTGGAGGATATCCTGCACCGGAAGGAACGCAGGCGTGAAGCGCTTTCACGCGCCCTGCCGCGCGTGGTGGAGCAACTGGCAGCCATGGGCGCCCGCAGGGTGATCCTTTTCGGCTCCCTGGCCCGGGAGGAGGTGGGGCCAGCCAGCGATCTGGACTTCATCGTTGTCATCCCCGACTCCTTGGATAGCCGGGCTTGGACGCGCAAAGTCTACGCAGAGGTGGATAGGGGAGTCGCCTGCGACTTCCTGGTCTACACGGAGGCCGATCTGGAACGGATGCTGCCAGTTAGTCGGTTCCTGCGCCGTGCGCTGCGCGAAGGGAAGGTGCTCTATGAGGCGAGCAGCAAGTGAAGAGGCCCGGCGTTGGCTGACCCAAGCCCAAGACGAGTTTAAAGATGCCGATGAACTCAGGCGCCGTGGACGGTTTTATCTTGCGCTGTTCCACTTCCAACAGGCTGCCGAGAAGGCCCTGAAGGCTTTCCTGTACCAAGTCGCTGCTTCAGAAGAGGTGTTCTTTACCCATTCCATCTATGAACTGGTCCAGTTGGCTGTCAAGGCCGATCCCGAGATGGAGTCCCTCTCCAAGGCAGCCAGGCTGGACCAGTACTATATCCCTACTCGGTATCCTAATGGGCTGCCCGGCGGCATCCCATCCCGATTCTACAACGACCCAGACGAAGCCAGGGAGGCGTCGGAGTTGGCTCAGATGGTCCTGGAGCGGGTAGAACGCAAAATAGGCGGGCTGACGCCCGGCTAGCCCTCGGCCGGCCACAGGAGAAGAACGCCAGCCATGCCAGAGAAGGTCTTGGTGGTGGAAGACGAGCCCGCGCTCCTGGAGACCCTGGCCTACAACCTGGGCCGCCAGGGGTACGAGGTCCTCACGGCCGCGGACGGCCTGACGGCCCTGAAGGTCGCCCGAGAGGAGCACCCGGACTTGATCGTCCTGGACATCATGCTCCCGGGGCTGGACGGGTTTGAGGTCTGCCGCATCCTGCGGAAAGAGACCAACGTGCCCATCCTCATGCTCACGGCCCGGGCCGACGAGGTTGACAAGGTGGTGGGCCTGGAACTGGGGGCCGACGACTACCTGACCAAGCCCTTTCACATGCGGGAGTTCCTGGCCCGGGTCAAGGCCCTCCTGCGGCGGGTGCGCCTCACGCGTGAGGAGGCGGCTTCCTCCGAGGACCGGGAGCCAGAGGGGCAGGTCCTCACCTTTGGCGACCTGACCATCCACCTGGGCCGGCGGGAAGTGCGGCGCGGCGGCCACCCCCTCCACCTCCGCCCCAGGGAATACGACCTCCTCCTCTTCCTGGCTCAGAACCGCGGGCAGGTCCTTTCCCGCGACCGCATCCTGGAGCAGGTCTGGGGGTGGGACTACGGCGGCGGGACCCGGACCGTGGACGTGCACGTCCGCTGGCTACGGGAGAAGATAGAGCCAGACCCGGCCCACCCCACACGCCTCGTCACCGTGCGGGGTGTGGGCTACCGCTTTGAGGGCTGAACGATGAGGCTCAGGTTCCGCAGCATCCGCTGGCGCATCGCCGTCCCCTACGTCCTCCTCATCCTGGCGGTCACGGCCGGGCTGGTGCTGTACCTCTCCGACTTCGTGCGCGAGGCCTACCTGGCCCACTTGGAGGACAGCCTGACAGCCCAGGCGCGCCTCCTGGCCGATGCGCTGCAGCCCCTCCTGGCAGAGGAGCCGCCACCAGAGGACCTGGACGCCCTGGCGCGCCACTACGCCGCTCTCCTGGGGGCCCGCATCACCCTCATCCG
>DAOTYM010000187.1:0-2872 GCA_034434775.1 Anaerolineae bacterium
ACCGGGTCATCTCGGTGGTCATGGGGGCCACCCTCCTGGACAAGGCCGAACTGCGGGACTTCGCCCAGATGGCCGCCGAGGCCAAACTGGAAGTCATCCTCACGCCCGGTCCCCGCTCGGCCTGGGATGTCGGCCGCCAGGCCATCACCCCCGAGGGAGCCTACTCCGGGCTCCGCTTCCGCGGCTCGGACCAGTTGCGCCAGGTGGTGGCCGACATCATGCGCTGCATAGAGATCGGTTTCCGCGGCTTCCTGGTCATTGACGAGGGCCTGCTCTGGCTGCTGAACGAGATGAAGAAGAACGGCGACCTCCCCTCGGATGTCATCTTCAAGGTCAGCATCTACGCCGGGCACGCCTCGGCGGCCGGGGGCAAGGTCCTCCAGTCCCTGGGCGCGGCCACCTTCAACCCCACGGCCGACCTGAACCTGGCCCAACTGGCCTCCATCCGCCAGGCGGTGGACATCCCTCTGGACCTGCACATCTACCTGACGGAGTCCTTCGGCGGCTACAACCGCTTCTACGACGGCCCGGAGATGGCCCGGGTCTGCGCGCCCTGCTACTTCAAGATTGAGCCAGGCCCGGCCTGCGCTGCTGGCCCCGGCGCGCTCTACAAGCCGTGGGTCAGCCCCCAGATGCTCGCCGACTGGGCCCGCGAGAAGGTCAAGTACGCCCAGATCATCCACGAGATCATCCAGGAGAACTTCCCCCAGGCCACCATCTCAGGCTGGGGCCCGGCCGACCTGGCTGTGCCCAGGCCCTAGTGGAAGGCACAGAGGACACAGAAAGAGCCTTTCTCTGTGTCCTCTGTGATGTTTCCCTGACCTGGAGCCTGGGATGGACTCAAGAAGAGGGGCATTGCCATGAGCCTGGAGTACAGAGGGTTTCGCCCGCGCGGGGTCAGCCCCGCCCTGGTCACCCCCTTTGACAAGGACGAGGAGGTGGACGAGTTCGCCCTGCGGCGGCTGGTGCGCGCCGTCCTGCCCTTCGTGGACGGCCTCGTCCCCAACGGCACCACCGGCGAGTTCACCTCCCTGACGGTGGAGGAGCGCCAGCGGGTGCTGGAGGCCGTCCTGGACGAGGTGCACGGCCGCCGGCCGGTCATCGCCGGCACCGGCGCGGCCTCCACCCAGGAGGCTGTCGCCCTGGCCCGCCACGCCGAGGCGGCCGGGGCCACGGCCATCCTGGTCGTCACCCCCTACTTCCTGCACCCAGCCGATAAGGGGGTCTACCAGCACTTCTACGAAGTGGCCACCTCGGTGGACCTGCCGGTCATCCTCTACAATATCCCCCAGACGGTGGACGCCTTCCTGCCGCGCCAGGTGCTGGAGGACTTGGCGGACCTGCCCAACGTGGTGGGCCTGAAGGATTCCTCCGGCCACCTTCCCTACACGATGGAGGTGCTGGAGATGGTGGGCGACCGCCTCACGGTCCTGGTGGGGCACGACGAGGTGGTCCTGCCAGCCCTGGCCGCGGGGTGCGGCGGGATGATCCTGGCCAGCGCCAACGTCTTCCCGGAGGTCTGGCAGCGGGTCTACCAGGCGGTGCAGGCCGGCGACCTGGAAACGGCCCGCTTCTACCAGCGTCAGGTGCAGAAACTGGCCCGCATCTTCTGCCGCCACGGCGGCGGCCTGGCGGTCAAAGCGGCCCTCAACATGATGGGCCTCCAGGTGGGCACGGCCCGCCGGCCTTTCAAGATCGGGGGCAGCCTCACCCACGAGACCCGGGCCGAGATCCAACTGGAACTGGAGAAACTGGGCAAGATCGCCCCCCAGGAGGTGGCCTTCGCTGTGCCGGAAGGCCCCCTGGATGCCCGGTGGGGTGTGCTGGACCTCTCGCCGGAGGCCATCGCTGCCGCCGGCCTGCGCCTGGGCTCCGGCGCGGCTGGCGACGAGCCAGAATGGATCCAGGTGGACCTCATCGCCGGGCCCAAGGATGGTCCCCTGGGGGATGCCTACGCCTATCAGTTGACCTACCCCCGCCACGGCTACGAGGCCCTGACGGCCATCCTGGAGCCCAACCTGACGGTCCGGCCCCCCACCCTGATCCTGCCGGCCAACCCTCTACGGGACCTGCGGCAGGCCAACATGGTTTACGGGCCGGCACAGTCCGCGGTGGGCAAGGCCATCGCCGACGCCCTGGCCGAGGGAGTCATCCCTGCCGAGGCCATGGAGGCGGAGGTGATGGTCGTCCAGGCGGCGGTGCACCCCAAGGCCCTGGACCGCCACGCGCTCTACCACGCCGCATACCGGGCCATGTCGGCAGCCATCCGCCAGGCCTTTGGAGGGTAGGGAACCACAGAGACACAGAGGGCACAGAGAAAATTTTTTAAAAATAAAAGAACTCTGTGTTCTCTGTGTCCTTTGTGTCCTCTGTATTGAACTCTTTACGAGGACTCTGTGCTCTCTGTGTCCTCTGTGGTGAATTCCTTACGGAGGGAGGTATGAGCAAGAAGCCTGCATGGTTCAAGGGCATCTTCCCCGCCCTGGTGACGCCTTTCGGGCGCGATGGCCAGGTGGACGAAGGCGCTTTGCGCTCCCTCATCCGCCGGGTGTTGCCCCACGTGGATGGCGTCGTGCCCTGCGGCACCACGGGCGAGTTCGTCTACCTGACGCCGGAGGAACGCAAGCGGGTGGTGGAGGTCACTGTGGACGAGGTGGCCGGCCGCGTGCCAGTGGTGGCAGGGACCGGCGCGCCCAGCACCCGCGAGACCATCGCCCTTACGGAGCATGCCCGCGCCGCCGGGGCCACCGCCGCGCTCATCGTGGCCCCCTTCTACCTGAAACCCACCTTCAACGAGGTCTACGACCACTACCGGGCCATCAACGACGCGGTGGACCTCCCCATCGTCCTCTACAACATCCCCCAGTGCGCG
>DAOTYM010000188.1:0-4355 GCA_034434775.1 Anaerolineae bacterium
CTTGCCTTGGGGGCTGTGGCCGTCTTGCTCCTCGTGGGCCCTTTCCTCGTGCCCATCCCGCCTTTGGAAGGGACAGCCCCTCCGGAGGCCCTCGCGGACCCCGACAGCCGCTTCGTGGAGGTCCTGGGCCTGCGGGTGCACTACAAAGAGAAGGGGCAGGGGGAGCCGGCCTTCCTCCTCCTGCACGGCTTCGGGGCGAGCACCTTCTCGTGGCGCGAGGTCATGGAACCCCTGGGCCAGACGGGCCGCGCCATTGCCTTTGACCGCCCGGGCTTCGGCCTCACCTCCCGGCCCATGCCCGGCCAGTGGACAGGCCGCAACCCCTACAGCACCGAGGCCCAGGTGGACCTGACCGTGGCCCTCCTGGACGCGCTGGGCGTGGAGAAGGCCGTGCTGGTGGGCAACTCGGCCGGCGGGACGGTCGCCCTCCTCGTCACGCTGGCGCATCCGGAGCGGGTCCGGGCCCTGGTGCTGGTGGATGCGGCGATCTACACCCGCGGCGGCGCGCCGTCCTGGCTCCGGCCCCTTCTGGCGACGCCTCAGATGCGGCGGCTCGGGCCTTTCCTCCTCCGCTCCTTCCCCAGCCAGGGGGAGTCGCTGCTCCGCCTGGCCTGGCACGACCCGAGCAAGATCACGCCCGAAGTCCTGGAAGGGTACCGCAAGCCCCTCCAGGTGGAAAACTGGGACCGGGCCCTCTACGAACTGACAGTGGCCACCTCGGTGCCGGACCTGGCCCCGCGCCTCGCTGAGGTGCGCGTCCCAACCCTGGTGATCACCGGGGACGACGACCGCGTGGTCCCCACGGCCGAGAGCCTGCGCCTGGCCCAGGAACTCCCGAACGCGCAACTGGCGGTCCTCCCCGCCTGCGGGCACGTGCCCCACGAGGAGTGCCCCGGACCGTTCCTGGAGGCGCTGGGGCAGTTTCTGGAGGGGCTCGGAGGGCTTTGACCCCCTGCTGACCTGCAACGAGCGGACAGGGGAGAAGCGCTGCAGCCCGCCGGACGCGGCGCAAGGAGAGAAAGCATGGGCATGGCCATCATCGTGCATGGGGGCGCGTGGGACATCCCCGAAGACCTGCAGGAGCCGCACGTGGCCGGCTGCCTGCGGGCCGCTCGGGAGGGGTGGCGCGTCCTGCAGGAGGGCGGCACCGCCCTGGAGGCGGTGGAGGCTGCCATCGTCTGCATGGAGGACGACCCGGTCTTTGATGCCGGGCGCGGCTCCTGCCTCAACGCCGCCGGCGAGGTGGAATTGGACGCCGGCCTGATGTGGGGGGCAGACATGCGAGTCGGGGCCGTGGCGGCCGTCCAGGGCATCGCCAACCCCATCCGCCTGGCCCGCCTCGTCCTGGAGCAGAGCGAGCACATCCTCCTGGTGGGGCAAGGGGCGGTGCAGTTCGCCCGGGAGAAGGGAGTGCCCTTGGTTCCCCCGGAGTACCTCATCGTGGAGAGGGAACGGGCGCGCTGGGAGCACCTGCGCCAACAGCCGACCTTCCAGGCCAAGGATGCCTTTGCAGGCGCCGACACGGTCGGCGCGGTGGCCCTGGACGAGCAAGGCCACCTGGCGGCTGGCACATCCACTGGGGGCACGCCCTTCAAGCATCCCGGCCGGGTCGGAGACGTGCCCCAGGTGGGCTGCGGCTTCTACGCCGACGATGGCATCGGGGGCGTTTCCTGCACGGGGTGGGGAGAGAGCATCGCCAAGGTGGTCCTGGCCAAGACCGCGCTGGACCTCCTGGGGCAGGTGGCCGACCCGGGCCTGGCAGCGCGCCTGGCCGTGCAGATCCTCGCCGCCAAGGTCAAGGGGTTGGGCGGCCTGATCCTCCTGGATAGCCGGGGGCGGCCCGGCTGGGCCCACAACACCCCTCACATGGCCATGGCGTACCAGGTGGAAGGGATGGAGGAGCCGGTGGGGCAGATCCGCTGAGGCGCGGAGGCGGGTCCCGTCAGCCGCTCCCCGAAAGGCCCTCCAGCCGCGCCACCAGGGTCGCCACGCGGAGGTCCTCGTCCGTCCCCCCACGGGCCACCTGGCGCACGAGCCGGTAGAGGAGCTCCAGGGCTTCCACCAGGGCGGCTTCCCGCTCCTTGGTGAGGGACGTGCGTCCCTCTGCGACGCCCTTCAGCACCCCTTCCACTGCCCGAGCCAGCGCGCCGATGCCTTCCAGGCCCAAGTACGCCGCCGACCCTTTGAGGGTGTGGGCAGCGCGGTAGGGCTCCCGGGCCAGTTCCGGGCGTTCCGGAGCCCCGCGCAGGGCCAGGAGTCCCTCTCCGATGGCGCGCAACTGTTCCTCCGCCTCCTCGCAGAAGAGGCGGGTGTACTCAGCCCTCTCCTCCGGGCTGAATGCCATCATGCCACACCCTCCCTGGACCGGGCCGCAGGGCAACTTGGCCGCGGTGCCGAAGCCTGCTGGCGCTCGTAAGGCTGGGTTCCAACCTCATCTCAACCCCCTACCCTCGCGGAGAAGGGAGGGTTGGGGATGAGGGAGAGGCCGGGTTCCCTACTTGGCCTGGGTCTCTTCCTTTTCCTCTTTGGACGGGGCAGGGGGCAGTTTTTCTGGCTCTTCCTGGGCCTTGCGGAACTCGCGGATGCCCTTGCCGATGGCCCCACCGATCTCCGGCAGCCTGCCCACGCCGAAGATGATGATGATGATCACCAGGATGATGAGCAGTTCAGGCACGCCAAGATGTGGCAACATCTCCTCTCCATCCTCCACAGGGTTTTGTCGGCCCCTATCCCCTGGCGGGATAGGGAGCGCGTTTCCTCCGTCTTGATGCCGGTACGAGGCCGGCCTCTCCCCTCTGGTGCGCCTCCCAGGCCAGGAGCAGGGCTCGCTCAGCTAGGGCCAGCAGGAACGGGTCCTCGGTGCGGGTCTCCATATCCAGGCCTTCCGCAGCCACCAGGGCCAGTTCCGCCAATTCCTGCTCGCCAGCCATCAGGAACCACTCGCTGTTGGCCAGGAGCCACCGTCGGCAGTCTTCCAGTTCCCCTTCCTGGTAGTGCTGGGCGACCAGGCGACGCGCCAGCGCGGCCCCCCGGGCCGTCTTGAGGCTGGGAGGGGCTGAACCCTGCCACTCGGCGACCCACGCCTCTACCTCCGGAGGCCAGGGGGTCCACGAGTCAAAGGCGGGATGGGCCAGCAAGCGCTTGACCTTCGGGCGCAGCGCTTCCCGCTGGGCCGCAGGCACCGAGGGCAACTGGGGCGGCGTGGGGTCTGGCAGGTCGTACTGCCAGAGGACCTTCCCCCACACCCGGTACTCCAGGGGCAGGCTCCCCTGCCGCTCCAGGGCCCGTTGGGCCCCTTCTTCCAGAAGGCGCACCACGTAGCCTGGGCTCGCCTCCAGGAGGTCCAGCCTGTAGCCCCGCTGCGGAAGGACCAGGCGGTGCACGGCGCCCGGGTCCGGCGACCAGGCGAGGGGCATCTCCGTGAGCCCCGCCGTGCCGAAGCAATCCACGATGCCGAACCTCTCCTGGAGCATCACGGTGAGGAGGTTCAGGCGGTTCTTCTCGCCAATCTGCTCCAGCACCCAGATGGAGCGAACCCCTTCCCCTTCCACGGGGCTGACCAGAAGGCGGCACCGCCCCTCCACAGAGGGAGAGGGCGGTGCGGAGACACCAGCCAGGGTGAGCTTTCGGAAAGCGCGTTCGGCCTCTTTTCGGCGGTCCGGGGCCAGGCACGGGAGGAGCGAGCGCAGGGCGGAAACCGCCTCTGGGACCCGCAACGTCCCCAGCAAGCGGATCGCCTCCCGGGCGACGGTCTCCCGAGGGTCCTGGGCCAGCAGGCGCAGCGGTTCCACCACAAGGGAGGCGTCCAGTGCCTGCGCCGCCTTGAGGACCAGGAGGGCCACCTCCACCGGCTCGTCCTCCAGGCTGCGGAGGTACTCCTCGTAGGCCTCGGCCCCCTTTTCTGCCTCTGCAGCCACCTCCCGCAGGGACTGTCGGGCCACTTCCAGCGGGTCGGATAGTTCCACATACAGCGAGTCGCCGACCTCCTCGCCCAGGTACCGCTCCAGGATCATCAAGGCCGTGGTCCGCTCCTGGTCCGAGC
Source organism: Anaerolineae bacterium (assembly GCA_034434775.1). Taxonomy (GTDB): domain Bacteria; phylum Chloroflexota; class Anaerolineae; order DTPP01; family DTPP01; genus DAOTYM01. The sequence goes on from DAOTYM010000188.1 coordinate 4,043, forward strand.
GCCCGGGCTGCATCACCACCTCCCGCAGGGCGTAGACGATCTCCTCGCGGTCCAGGTAGCGGGCCACGCTCCCCAGCACGCCCCGGAAGCGCGCGTCGGTGGTGCCCAAGTTGGCGAGGATCACGGGGATGACCTGGGCCCCCTGCCGGGCGATGCGGGCGGCCATGGCCTCAAACTCCTCGCTGGAGGTGGCTTCCAGCATCTCGCGCATGGCCGCCTCCACGCTGAGGCGGTGCTTGAGGCTGGTGATGATCTTGCCGGGCTCGTCGCTCATGGGGCGATTATAGCACAGGTGCAGGGGGGTCACAAGTTG
>DAOTYM010000189.1:0-3973 GCA_034434775.1 Anaerolineae bacterium
CGTTGCAGGGGCCGATGCCCCCCAGCGACAGGTTGATGACCTGCGCCCCCTGGTCCACGGCCCATTCCACCCCGGCCATGACGTGGCTCATCAGGCCGGAGCCATCGGCCCGCAGCACCTTCGCCACGTAGAGCAGGGCCTCCGGCGCGACGCCCTCGTACCGGCCGCCGCTGGCCGCGCCGCTCCCCGCCAGGATGCCCGCCACGTGGGTTCCGTGTCCGTTGTCGTCCTGGAAGTCGCCACCCACGAAAGATTTGCCGGCCAGGATGCGCCCGGCGAAGTCCGGGTGGTCGCGGTCAATGCCCGTATCCACCAGGCCCACGCGGATGCCGCGGCCCCGGTAGCCGGCCTCCCAGACGTAGGGGGCACGGATGAGGGGGACGGAGACGTCCAAGCACGTGTGGACCCACTCGTCCAGCCAGATACGCTCCACAGCGGGGTCTTCGGCCAGGGTGCGGACCCCTTCCGGCGTGGTCTGGAGGGCGGTGGCGGGGATGAGGCGGTAGGTGCGCACGTCGGCCGCCTTGACCACCAGGCGGTCCGGGGGCGGGGGCGCCTCCCGGTAGCGGACGATGACGCGGATGGGAGCCCCATCGCCCAGTTCCTGGAGGGCCGAGAGGAGCGGGGGTGCCATCTTGGCCACGTTCATCGGGAGCCTCCTCTGGATGTGCCCTGGGTGCGGACCTCCTGGTCCTCCTCCAGGGCCTGGACCCAGTCCCGCCCGGCGATCTTCAGGGCCGCTGACGCCGGTCCCTCTACAGACACGGCCTTGATGAGGCGGAACACCTTGTGGACCCGAAGCCCCGCCTGTTCCAGTTCTTCCACATGGTCCTGGGGGGTGTCGGCCGTACGGATGATGAGCCGCACGGTCTGGCGGCCCAGGCTGCGCAGTTTGGGGATGATGGCCGGCTCTTTGGACATGCGGTCCCTCCGAGGTGCGCTCGTAGACCCAAGGGGCTGCATCGGCGCATTATAGCGCAAGGGCCGCGGGTTGTCCAACGGGGGCAATTTCCTTTTCCGGTGGCGGAGAAAAGGGGAGATAGGGAGGCCTGCCCAGGCCCGGGGCGAGGCACGCCTTGCCCCTACTACAGACCTCACCTCTACCCAGGGGGAAAGGGTGAGGTCCGTAGGGGCGGTTCATGAACCGCCCCTACAGATTCCTCGCCGCTGCCGCGTATATGGGCGTCTTCGCCGCTCACAAGGTGGCGAAGATGCGCTCTACGCGTTCCTTCTCTGTGAGGATGCGGCCTGCTTCGTCCACGGCGTAGTTGGCCCCGTTGATGATGCGGGTGCGCACCTTGCCACAGGCGTAGGGGTTCCCCTTGAGTTGTGGCGCATCCAGGAGGCCCACCTCCACGGCCGCGGCCAGGTTGTCCACATCCAGCAGGGGGTCGGTCCCCTTGCCAGCGCCCAGTTGCCGGATGGCGTCCACCAGGACCATCGTCTCCTCCACCAGTTCGTCCCGCCGCCGCAACACCTCCGGGTCCTTGGTCATGTCGGGCATGCCGTAGAGGCAGTTCTGGATGACCTTGCGGGCCATCTTGCAGGATTCAATGACGTCCTCGGGGGTGGCGGCGTGGTGCGCTTCCACGTAGCCCACCACGTGGACGATGGAGGGCCGGAGGGCCATCTGCAGGTAGACGGAGGCGCACAACTGGGCGCGGGCGTAGTCCGGGTCCACCGGGTAACTCATGAGCCCAGTGCGGGTCTGGGTGATGATGTGGAACTGGTCGTCCGCCAGAGGCTCAATGAGCGCGATCTTGGCCAGGGCCTTGGCCAGGTCCATCTTGTTGGAAAGGTGGGGCGGCGTCTCAAACATGTAGGTGGCGATGTAATCCCGCACGCCCATGGCCTTGGCTACGTAGGCGTAGATGTAAGCCGAGGCGCATCCCACCGTATCGTGGGCATCCCGCAGTTCCCAGTGGTACGGTTCGTTCCCCTCCACGGGGATGTTCCGCTCTCCGTGCCAGCGCATCAGTTCCATGTGATCGCGGATGGACTCGCGGAGGCTCAGGGGGCCGCGGCCATCCACCACGTTGAACCAGAAGAGGGACGTGGCGCACCAGGCGTTGCGGATGGTGCGACGGAGCATGTCGGCGTAGAGGATGAGGTCCGAGGTGCCGGAGTAGGAGCGCATGAGGGGGTAGTTCCCGCAGCGGCTGGCCTCGTAGAGGCGGCGCAGGTCCTCCTCAGTGCGGAAGGGTACCCCTCCAGCCCCCTTGGCCTTGGGGTTCTGGCGCTCCGGGTGGAAGAAGTTCTCCTGGGCATCCTGATCGGGGCCCAGGGAGATGACATCCAGCACCCCCGCCTCGGCGATCTTGCGGATCCCCTCCACCGTGGGCTCAATGGTCTCAGCGGGGATGCCGAAATGGTGTCGGATGATGGGGAAGGGAGCCTTCCACTGGATGCGCGGGACGGTCTCGTTGGGGAAGTCCTCCTCCCGCATCTCCTCCAGGGGCTGGCCCTTGAGGTAGGCGATGACGGCCTCCATGGGCTCCTCGCCGGAGAAGACGGCTTCAAAGAGACCCGTCTTGCGGGCCACCTCGGCCACGGGAGGCGTGCCCCCGAAGACGAAGCGCTTGGTGCCCAGGAAGCCGGCCTCCTCGCAGGCCCGCTTGAAGTCCTCCAGGAGCAACGCCGCGTTCTCCGGCGTCAGGCGGTAACTCACCGCCAGGATGTCGGGGTCCACCTCCTGCGCCGCGGCCAGGAAGGCCTCAATGGATGTGGCTGGGCCGGTGAAATCCACCTCGTAGCCCTGCTCCTCCGCCAGGCGCAGGAAATTGAGGACCCCTGCCACGTGGACGCAATCTCCCAATGCACCTCCTAGGATCTTGGTTGCCATCAGCGTTCTCCTCCGTTGACATATCGCAGAAGTTGATCTTTGGTCCACCCCTTCAGGCCCAGGCGTTCCAGGGTCCTGCCCGTGGCCCAGTAGTCGGTGCCGTGGAGGGCCGAGGCCAGGGTGATGAGGGCCTCCATGACCGGCGTAGGGGCGCCGAAGTGGCGCCCCAGGTCGGCGATGGGGACGAGGCTCGTCGGGACGTCCTCAAAGATGTAGCGGTGGGTCAGGGTCCGCGGGGCGCCAACGCCCCGGTACGTGGGGTTGTTCTGGATGGCCTCCCCCAGGTCCCTCCCGGTGGCGGCATAGGCGGTCTGGAGCCACTCCAGCGCGCTGAAGGCCCGCACCCCCAGGGCTTCGGCCACGGCCAGCCGCTCCCGGTCCACGGCCTCCAGGACCCGGGCGATGCTGGGCGTGGTCCCCTCCACGTAGAACTGGAAAGCCCCTTTCGTCCCTTCAATGCGGCCGGCGTTGAGGATGGTCAGGGCCGGGTGCAGTACGGCCCCCATGTTGTCCAGGCTGGTGTAGAGGACGTTCTCGGCGGGGGCGAACTGGGGATAGGCTGGGTGCAGGGCCTCCAGCACTTTCGGCGTCTCGGTGGCCGGCAGCGCCGCCACCAGGACCAGGCTCTTGAGGCGGAAGATCTTGGCCTCTGCCAGGTCGGTGCTGCGGCTGGAGCAGATGAGGGTCTGCGCTTCGGCGACGAGGGCCCGCGCCGTGCATCCCTCCTGCTCCAGCACCTGGCGGAACTCCAGCGCGCCCCCGGTCCGCCCCGGGTTCAGCACCACGACCTGCCCGTCCCGCAGGTGGGGTGCGCACAGGCGTGCCACATCCCGGTGGGCCGAGGCCGGCACCACCACCATGACCACGTCCGCGCCGTCCAACGCCTCGCCCATGTCCGTGGTCACCACGGGGATGGGGCCGAAGCGCGTGTCCCCCTTCTCATCCTCCAGCACGATGCCTCCCCGCAGGCGGATGGCGTGGATGCGGGCAGGGGTCCGGTTGAAGAGGTGCACGCGGAAGCCCCGGGAGGCCAGATCGGCGGCCATGGCCTTGCCGCCGTGGCCCGCTCCGATGACCGCGAAACAAGGCTCACCCGCTGACATAGCGCACGATCTCCTCCGGTCCCATGCC
>DAOTYM010000190.1:0-6466 GCA_034434775.1 Anaerolineae bacterium
GCCGATTTGACAGGCCCACGCACCTGTGGTAAAATGCGCTCGCTTTCCAAGCAGGCGCAGAAGAAGGTTCGCAAGCATGGCGACCACCATCACCCTGAAGAAGCGGAGCAAGAAGGCGAGTCCAGACCCGCGGTCTGGATGACTGCGTTTGCTCACTTCTCAAGGGTGCGAAGGAAGACCAGTTCTCCAGGCCGCATGGGGAACTGGTCTTTTTGATTGGGCAGAGGAAAGGGCGCTCCATGGAGCCGCTGACGTGGGCCGCAGATAGCAAGAAGCAGGGCAAGGGCAAGAAGCCAGACCCCGGGTCTGGTTGATGGCTCTTGCCCCACGGCGGCGGCACAGGCCAACTCCCCCAGACCCGGGAAGGCGCACCGGGCGGGGGAGTTGGCCTTTTTATATGCCTTATCCCAAGGGAGGAGGGACCATGCCCATCCAACGGTTTGCCATCGTGGATTCCACCCTGCGGGAGGGGGAACAGTTTGCCGAGGCCTCGTTCACTGCGGAGCAGAAGGTGGCCATCGCCCGGGCCCTGGACGCCTTCGGGGTGGAGTACATTGAACTGACCTCCCCCGCGGCATCGCCCCAGAGCCTCCGCGATTGCCGCACCCTCGCCCACCTCGGCCTGAAGGCCAAGGTCCTCACCCACGTCCGCTGCTGCCTGGAAGACGTCCGCCTGGCCCTGGAGGCTGGCGTGGACGGCGTGAACCTCCTCTTCGGCACCTCCCCTTGGCTCCGCCAGTACAGCCACGGCCAGGCCATCCCCGAGATCATCGCCCGCGCCCAAGAGGTCATCCGCTTCGCCAAGGACCACGGCTTGGAGGTCCGCTTCAGCGCCGAAGACGCTTTCCGCACCGACCTGGCGGACCTCCTCACCGTCTACCGCGCGGTGGATGCCTGCGGCGTGGACCGGGTGGGCGTGGCCGACACGGTGGGCGTGGCCACGCCCCGCCAGGTCTACGCCCTCATCCGCGCTTTGCGCCGTGCCGTGCGGGCCGACATTGAGTTCCACGGCCACAACGACAGCAGCTGCGCCGTGGCCAACGCCTTCAGCGCGCTGGAGGCCGGGGCCACCCACGTGGACGTGACCGTGCTGGGCATCGGCGAGCGCAACGGCATCACCTCGCTGGAGGGGCTCATCGCCCGCCTGTACACCGTGGACCCCAACCTGGTGCGGCGGTACAACCTGACCCTCCTCCGCCACCTGGACGAGTTGGTGGCCCAGGCCGTGGGCGTCGCCATCCCCTTCAACCACTGCATCACCAGCCCCACGGCCTTCGTGCACAAGGCCGGGCTGCACACCAAGGCCGTCCTGGCCAACCCGGCCAGTTACGAGGCCCTGGACCCCCGGGAGTTCGGCCTCGCCCGTTCCCTGCGCATCGCCCACCGCCTGACCGGCTGGAACGCCATCCGCGCCCGCGCCCAGGAACTGGGCCTTTCCCTCACCGAAGCCCAGGTGCGGGAGGCCACCCGGTACATCAAAGCCCTGGCCGACCAGAGGCCCCTCTCCCTGGGCGAGGTGGACGCCGTCCTCCGGGCGTGGGCCCGCGGCGGGGGCGAGGCGCGGCCGCTGGAGAGGCCCCAGGGCAGCCCCCAAGGGGCCCCAGCCAACCTCGGATGAAGGAGACGAACCCCATGGCGCAAACCCTCGTGGAACAGATCATCTCCCACGCCGCCGGCCGTCCGGTCCGGGCGGGGGAACTGGTGGTGGTCCCCGTGGACCTGGCCATGGCCGTGGACTCCATCGCCCCCAGCATCATCCGCATCCTGCGGGAGGACCTGGGCAAGGAACGGGTGATGGACCCGGACCGGGTGGCCATCGTCATAGACCACGTAGCGCCGCCCAGCACCGTGGCCGTGGCCGAGGCCCAGGCGGCCCTGCGCCGCTTCGCCGCGGAGCAGGGCATCCGCCACTTCTTTGACGTGGGGCGCGGGGTCTGCCACCAGGTGCTGGTTGAAGAAAGGCTCGCCGCGCCAGGGCGCATCGTGGTGGGGTCCGATTCCCACTCCACCAGTTACGGCGCGGTGGGGGCCCTGGGGACCGGCATGGGCGCGAGCGACGTGGCCCTCATCTGGGCTACGGGGCGCACCTGGCTGCGGGTGCCGGAGACCATCCGCGTGGAGGTACAGGGGCGGTTCCGGCCCGGCGTCGGGGCCAAGGACCTGGCCCTGTGGCTCGCCGGCCGCATCGGGGCCGACGGCGCGGCCTACCAGGCCCTGGAGTTCCACGGCGTGGAGGCCTTCTCCCTGGCCCAGCGGTTCACCCTCTGCAACCTGGCCGTGGAGATGGGCGCCAAAGTCGGCATCACCTTCCCCTCCGGAGAGGTGGCGGATCAGTTCCCGCCCCCGGACTGGCTCCACCTCCCCGCCGAGGACGCGCCCTACGCCCGCCGCGTGGTCTGCCCCCTGGACGACATAGGACCCCAGATCGCCGTGCCGCCCCACGTGGACCAGGTGGTGGACCTGGAAGCCCTGGGCCGGGTGCCGGTGGACGTGGTCTTCCTGGGCTCCTGCACCAACGGCCGCCTGGAGGACCTCCGCACCGCGGCCGCGATCCTCCGGGGGCGCCGGGTCGCGCGGGGCGTGCGCTTCCTCGTCTGCCCGGCCTCCCACCGCGTGCTGGAGGCGGCCGCGGCCGAGGGCACGCTCCAGGTCCTCCTGGAGGCGGGGGCAGTGCTCCTGCCGCCGGGTTGCGGCCCCTGCCTGGGCCGGCACCTGGGGGTCCTGGGCCCGGGGGAGGTCTGCCTGAGCACGGCCAACCGCAACTTCCGGGGGCGGATGGGCTCGCCGGAGGCGCGCATCTACCTGGGGAGCCCCGCCGTGGCCGCGGCCACGGCCCTCGCCGGCACCATCGCCGCCCCGGACATCTCCTTGGACGAAGCCTAGGAGGGGAACATGGCCCGCGTGTGGACCTTCGGAAGCAACGTGGATACGGACCAGATCCTGCCCGGCCGTTTCGCCCCCTACCTGGTGGGCGAGGAGAACCTGGGCAAGTACCCCTTCTGCGAACTGCGGCCGGAGTTCGCCCGGGAAGTGCGCCCCGGGGACCTCATCGCCGCCGGGGCCAACTTCGGCTGCGGCTCCAGCCGCGAGTACGCCCCCCTCGCCCTGAAGCGGGTGGGCGTCGGAGCCATCCTGGCCCCCAGTTTCGCGCGCATCTTCTACCGCAACGCCCTCAACCTGGGCATCCCCCTCTTTGAGGTCCCGTGGACGGGCGAACTGTGCGACGGGGAAGTGGTGACCCTGGACCTTGCCCGCGGCCTCCTCCTCACGGACCACGGCGTCTACCGCCTGCCAGAGCCACCTGCCTTCGTGCGGGCCATCTGGGAGGCGGGAGGCCTGGTGGCCTACGTGCGGAGGCACGGCCGCTTCCCCGGAGAGGAGGCCCGGCCGTGACCCCAAAGGTGTGCGTCATCCCTGGCGATGGCATCGGCCGGGAGGTGGTCCCCGCCGCCGTGAAGGTCCTCCAGGCCACGGGGGTGCCCCTGCGGTTCGTGTGGGCCGAGGCCGGCTGGGCCTGCTTCCAGGAGCGGGGGACAGCCCTCCCTCCAGAGACGCTCCAGGCGGTCCGAGAGAGCGATGCCGTCCTCTTCGGGGCCACAGCCTCGCCCTCGGCGGCGGTGCCGGGGTACGAGAGCCCCATCCTGACCCTGCGCCAGACCCTGGACCTCTACGCCAACCTGCGGCCGGTCCGCTCGTGGCCGCTGTCGGGCTGCCGGCCGGGGGTGGACCTCTGCATCGTGCGGGAGAACACGGAGGGCCTGTACGTGCGGCGGGAGCGCGGCGACGCGGAACAGGCCGTGGCCGAGCGGCTCATCACGCGGCGGGCCTCCCTGCGGGTGGCCCGCGTGGCCTGCGAACTGGCCCGGGCGCGCCGGGGCCGCCTGACGGTCGTGCACAAGGCCAACGTCCTCCCCCTGACCTGCGGCCTCTTCCGCCAGGCCGTGTTGGAGGTGGCCGCCTCCTTCCCCGACGTGGAGGTGGAGGAACTCCTGGTGGACACGGCCGCCCTGCGCCTGGTCCAGGCCCCGGAGCGGTTTGACGTCCTGGTCACCACCAACCTCTTCGGCGACATCCTCTCCGACGCCGCGGCCGGGCTGGTGGGCGGGCTGGGACTGGCCCCCTCGGGCAACGTGGGCGAGGGGCCGGGGGTCTTTGAGCCGGTGCACGGGGCCGCGCCGGACATCGCCGGCCAGGGACGGGCCAACCCCCTGGCGGCCATCCTCAGCGGGGCGATGCTCCTGCGGCACCTGGGGCACGAGGAGGCCGCCGACCGGGTGGAAGCCGCGGTGGAGACGGTCGTGGCCCACGGCCCCCGCACGCCCGATCTGGGCGGCAGGGCCACGACCGAAGAGGTCACACAGGCTGTATGCCAAGCGGTATGAGGGCTGCCCGAGCGGCCCTACCCATAAAAACTTCTGAAGGAGGTGCGATCATGGCGAACTGTCCTGAGTGCGGAGCCCTGGTTCAGGCCGAGGGCGTCATCCTGGGCGAGATCCTGCCCTGCCCAGAATGCGGGATGGAACTGGAGGTCCTGTGCCTGGAGCCCCTGGCCCTCGGGCCGGCGCCGGAGATGGAGGAGGACTGGGGAGAGTAGGGAACCCCGCCCTTGCCTCTCGCCCCCCACGGGCGGGAGGCAAGGGCGGCTGAGCGAGAAGCCCTTTCCAATCGGAGGAGGAAGACATGCGCATCGGCGTCCTCATCTCCCGCATCCGCGTGGAGGAGAAACTGCTCCTGGAGGCCCTCACTGCCCGGGGGGTCGCCTTTGAGGTCCTGGACGACCAAGGCCTGGTGCTGGACCTGGGACGCCCCCTCTCGGGGTACGACGTGGTGCTGGACCGGTGCATCAGCCACTCGCGCGCCGTGAGCATCCTGCGGGTGCTCAACGATTGGGGCATCCCCACGGTCAACACCTGCGAGGTGGTGGCCAACTGCGGCGACAAGTTGGTCACCACCAGCCTGCTCCGGCGGGCGGGGATCCCCATCCCTCGGACGCTGGTGGCCTTCACGCCGGAGGCGGCCCTGGAGGCCATTGAGCAGGTGGGCTACCCGGCCGTGCTCAAGCCGGCCATCGGCTCGTGGGGGCGGCTCCTGTCCAAGGTGAACGACCGGGAGGCGGCCGAGGCCATCCTGGAGCACAAGGCGGTCCTGGGGGGATATCCCCACCACGTGTACTACATCCAGGAGTACATCCGCAAGCCGGGGCGGGACATCCGGGCTTTTGTGGTGGGCGACGAGACCATCGCCGCCATCTACCGGCACTCCCCCCACTGGATCACCAACACGGCCCGTGGTGGCCAGGCGAGCCGCTGCCCGGTCACGCCCGAACTGAACGACCTGTGCGTGCGCGCCGCCCAAGCAGTGGGTGGAGGGGTGCTGGCCCTGGACGTGCTGGAAGACCCCGACCGGGGCTACCTGGTGAACGAAGTGAACCACACCACGGAGTTCCGCAACAGCATCGCCCCCACGGGCGTGGACATCCCCGGCCGCATCGTGGACTACGTGCTGGCGGTGGGCAGGGGGGAGGCCGTCCTGGCGGAGGCAGCGGAACGCGCCAGGGCCTGAGCCTACAGGGTGTAGAGTTCCAGCAGGCGCTTCTCCGTCTCGCCCTCAATGCGGGCGACCACTTCCACATAGGGCGCGATGGACGAATGCCGCAACTTGCGCTTGAGGAGTTCGTCCACCTGGAAGATGCCCGCGGAGTTGCTCATCTGGATCTCCACCCGGATGGGCTTGGACTCCCCTTTGGTCAGGGTTACGGCGTCAATGGCTGCGGCGGAGACGGAGTGGATGTTGGTCGCGCCCGCCTCAAAGGGGATGCGGGAGCGCCCTTTGCTCATGTCCAGCGCGTCGGCCACCTTCACCACGCCGGCCTCCAGGGTGAGGCAGGGGACTTCCCACTGGTGCGCCACCATGGCGTGGAGGATCTCCGACTGCATCACCGCCCGCTCGGCCGACCCGTAGAGGCCTTCCAGCCATTCCTTGATCTTCGGCACGGCCAGGATGAGGGAGTAGAACTCGTGGTCGTCCCGGTGGACGGAGATGCCCAGGTCGTGCAGGCAGGAGGCCAGGACGACGATGACCTCCGCGTCGTCCGGGCCGAACCCCATGGCGCCGTAGTGGACCTGCACGCTGGGGGTGATCCCCGCGTCCAGGAGGAGCCGCAGGAGTTTCAGCGCCGCGTTGGCCACGATGCGGATGTGGACCTCTCCGTGGTCGCTCATGCCCAGGCGGTCCACCACGTTGACGTTGCAACACCGCCACAGTTGGGCCACCTCTTCGTCGGCGTTGACCCGCTCCAGGACCTTCTGCAGTTTCTCGTTGTGCCGAACTGGCAGGTTCAGAGCCATGGAAGCCTCCCTCCCCGTGTGCTTCTCCGGGGCCATTGTAGTGCAGGCGGGGAAGAAGGTCAAAGGGACGAGGTAGGGGCGCACGGCCGTGCGCCCCTACTGCTGGCATCAAGCCTCGG
>DAOTYM010000191.1:0-1863 GCA_034434775.1 Anaerolineae bacterium
TGGCCGCCTTGCGGGATGGGGCCTTGAACCTGATCTGTAGGTTGGGGTATCGGTACGTCCCCGGTGCCTGGCGGGCTTTCTCCGTGCCCTCGGTACGCCTCCTCCATTGCCTGCTGGCACCTTTGTAAAAACAATGAAAAGCCCCGCAGGAGAACGATCCCGATTGACGCCTTCCCTGCCCCATGTTAGAATGCCGCCGTCAACCAGCCCTCTGGAGAGTCCTCCGTGCCCATCTACGTGGATGTCTCGGCCGCGGTCCACGGCAAGGCGGGGCTTGGCCGCTACGCTGGCAGCCTGGCCCGCGCCCTCGTGGAGGCCCGGCCTGGGGCCTTCGCCTTCTTCCACAACGGGAAGGCCCCAGCCGACGCCCTGGACCGCCTCCCGCGGGTGCCCGTGCGCTCCGTGCCCGCTGGGTACAAGCCCTGGCGCCTGGCGGTCTGGTGGGGGCAGGTCCTGGGGGTCCCCTTCAACCGCCTGGTGCCCGAGGCCACCCTCTTCCACGCTACAGAGCACCTCCTGATGCCCTTGCGAGACGTGCCCACCGTGCTCACGGTGCACGACCTCATCTTCCACCTCTTTCCAGAGTACCACAAGCCCCTCAACTACTGGTACCTGCGCTGGACCATGCCCCTCTACGTGCGGCGGGCCGATGCCCTCATCGCCGTATCCGAGGCAACCCGCCAGGACCTCATCCGCCTCTACGGCGTGCCGCCGGCCAAGGTGCGGGTCATCCCCGAGGCGGCTGCGCCGCACTTCCGGCCCGCCCCCGCAGAGGACGTGGCCCGCGTGCGGAGCCGGTACCGGCTCCCGCCGTGCTTCCTGCTCACCGTGGGGACCATTGAGCCCCGCAAGAACTTGCCCCGCCTCTTCCAGGCCCTGGCCCGGCTGGAGGGGGCGAAGCGCCCTCCCCTGGTGGTCGCGGGGAGCAAGGGGTGGCTCTACGAGGAAACGTTCCGGACGGTGGAGCGCCTGGGGCTAGAGGGCCAGGTCGCCTTCCTGGGGCACGTGCCCGAGGAGGACTTGCCGGCCCTCTACACGGCGGCCGACCTCTTCGTCCTCCCGAGCCTGTACGAGGGGTTTGGCCTGCCGGTGCTGGAGGCCATGGCCTGCGGGACGCCGGTCGTCTGCAGCCACGCCGCCAGCCTGTGGGAGGTGGCCGGGGATGCCGCCCGCTACATGGACCCCCGCGACCCCGAGGCGATGGCCGAGGTCCTGCGCGAGGCCTGGGAGGACCCGGACCTGCGCGCCGCGCTGCGGGCCCGGGGCCTGGCCCGCGCCGCGTCCTTCTCCTGGCGGCGGACCGCCGAGGAGACCCTGGCCCTCTACGACGCCCTCCTCGCGGAGCGGGGAGGGCTGCCGCACCCAGCGGGGGTCAAGAGGAACTCGTAAGGGCGATGCATGAATCGCCCCACCGACCTCACCCTATCCCCCGATCCCCCTTTCCCCTCTCCGCCTGCGGGAAGGGCGCCAGAGGGCAGGGATGAGGCCTGCATCGGAGGGAGGAGGGGGCAAACTTTTCCCGCCCTGGGCTTTTCCCCCGGGCCAACTCGTGCTATACTGGGCCCGACTGGTTCGCCCACCTTAGGGGGAGGGACATGAGCCGACGAAGTTATGCCGTGGCATTCCTGGTCATCCTCGTCGTCTTCTGCCTGGGGGCCTATGTGGGCATCAGCGCCTCCATCACGGTCCTGCCCCGCCTGGAGGCCCTCTTCTCCTGGGCGGTCCCGGCCACCCCCACGCCTGCTCCCCTCCCTCCCACCGTGGAGCCGCCAGCCACGCCCACCCCGCCCACCATCCCCACGCCGCAGCCCCCGACGCCCACCCCTGTGCGGCCCACCCCCACGGGCCAGCCCCCCACTCCCA
>DAOTYM010000192.1:0-17737 GCA_034434775.1 Anaerolineae bacterium
CTGGGCATCTGGAGAACCTCTAGGTGGTGTGGCATGCAGCAGACGCCTCAGCGAACTGAGGTGGCCGAAAAAGCCCAGCCCTTCGTGCCCCTCGCGCCATCCAACCTGGCGGAGACGGGCCTCAACATGGGCTTCCTGGCCGACCTGGCCCTGAAGATCCTGTACTTTGAGGGGTACCTCACCGGCTCCGACATCGCCGAACGCCTGCGCCTCCCCTTCACCAACGTGGTGCAGAAGGTGCTGGAATTCCTCAAGCGCGAGCGCTTCGTGGAGGTGAAGGGCTCTACCAGCCTGCGGGAGTCCACCTACCAGTACGCCATCACCTCGCAGGGGTCCGAGCGGGCGCAGGAGGTGCTGGAACGTTCCAAGTACGTGGGGCCGGCCCCCGTCCCCCTGGAGGCCTACACCAAAGCCGTCCTGGCCCAGACCATCCAGAAGGTCTTCGTCTCCCCAGAGACCATCCGGGCGGAACTCGCGCACCTCGTCCTTTCGGACCGCCTCATCAGCCAGATCGGCCCGGCGGTCAACTCGGGACGGTCTATCTTCCTCTTCGGGGCACCGGGCAACGGCAAGACGGCCATCGCCGAAGCCATCGCCCGCATGTTGCTCAAGGGGCGCATCTTCATCCCCTACGCCCTGGAGGTGGATGGCCAGGTGGTGCAGGTCTTTGACCTGGTCAACCACAGGCCCATCCCCCAGGAGGAGACGGCCGCCCAGTTCCCCAACTACGATGCCCGCTGGGTCTGGATCCACCGGCCGGCCGTCATGGTGGGGGGCGAACTGACCCTGGACCGCCTGGACCTCATCTTCAGCGAGACCAGCCTGTACTACGAGGCCCCTCTCCAGATGAAGGCCAACGGCGGCATGCTCCTCATTGACGACTTCGGGCGCCAGCAGGCCCGCCCCGAGGACCTCCTCAACCGCTGGATCGTCCCCCTGGAGAAGCGGGTGGACTACCTCACCCTGCGCACAGGGCGCAAGATTGAGGTCCCCTTTGACGTCCTCATCGTCTTCTCCACCAACCTGGAGCCGGCCGAACTGGTGGACGAGGCCTTCCTGCGGCGCATCCGCCACAAGATTGAGGTCAAGGACCCCACCTACGACCAGTACCGCGAGATCTTCCGCCGGGAGTGCCAGGCGAAGGGCATCCCCTACCGGGAAGAGGCCCTCATCTACCTTCTCCAGGAGTACTACATCAAACCGGGACGGCCCCTGCGGGGATGCCACCCGCGGGACCTCCTGGAGGAACTGGTGAACATCGCCCGCTTCTCGGGCCAGAAGCCCGCGCTGACCAAGGAACTGATAGACCTGGCCTGGGCCTCCTACTACGTGGACTTGGACGAGCACAAGACTTAAAGCGACCCCAGGAGCAAACTCCACCCATGGCTGAGACGGTGCAAGGACGGGAACTTTTGCTTTCCGAGATGCGGCGGCACCTGGTGGATGGCCAGTTGCCCTGCACCGCCGCGCACACCATTGCCCACTTCCTGGGCCTCGCGCCCGGGCAGGTGGGCCAGGCCGCCGACGAGGCGGGCATCCGCATCTCCCAGTGCCAGTTGGGCCTCTTCGGCTACGGCCCGAAGGCCGAGGGGCGCAGCAAACTGGTCCGCACCGCCGTGCAGGTGCCGCCGGCCCTGGCCGCGGCGGTCCAGGAGCGGGCGCGGGATGGGCGCCTCCGGTGCCTCACCTGTTGGGAGATCGCGGCCGAGATGGGGGTGGAGCGCCTGGCCGTCGCCGAGGTGGCGGAGGCCCTGGGCCTGCGGGTGGTTGGCTGTCAGTTGGGCTGCTTCTAGCGGGCACCGCGCCAGGAAGGAAAGAAGGCCATGCCCTACGAGGACGGGTTCTGCCGGCCCATCACCTACCTGCGCATCTCGGTCACCGACCGCTGCAACCTACGCTGCACCTACTGCATGCCTCCGGAGGGGGTGGTCCACATCCCCCACGAGCGCATCTTGCGCTACGAGGAGATCGTGCGCGTGGCCGAGGCGGCGGTGGACCTGGGCATGACCAAAGTGCGCCTCACCGGGGGCGAACCCCTGGTGCGGGCTGACCTGCCCGTCCTCGTGCGGATGCTCGCCCGCCTGCCCGGCCTGGAGGACCTCTCCATGACCACCAACGGCATCCTCCTGGCTCGGTATGCCGAGGCCCTGCGGGAAGCGGGCCTCCACCGCGTCAACGTCAGCCTGGACACCCTGGACCCGGCCAAGTACCGCCGCATCACCCGCCTGGGCGACCTGGACGAGGTGCTGGCGGGCATCCAGGCAGCCCAGCGCGCCGGCCTGGCCCCGGTGAAGGTCAACGCCGTCATCCTGCGGGGGGTCAACGACGACGAACTCCTCTCCTTCGCCCAGCGGACCCTGCACGACGAGTGGAACGTCCGCTTCATTGAAGTGATGCCCTTTGAGGGCGATGCCCTGGACTGGGAACGGGCCTACATGCCTGCTGCGGAGATGAAGGCCCGGATTGAAGCCGCCCTCGGCCCGCTCCTGCCGGAGCGCGGCGTCCACGGGAACGGCCCGGCCCGCTACTACCGCCTGCCCGGCGCCCGCGGCACCCTGGGCTTCATCAGCCCCGTGAGCGAGCACTTCTGCGCCCAGTGCAACCGCATGCGCCTCACGGCCGACGGGCACCTGCGCCCCTGCCTCCTTTCGGACCTGGAACTGGACCTGCGGACGCCCCTCCGCCAGGGGGCCACGCGGGCCGAACTGCGGGACCTCCTGCTGGAGGCCATCCGCTGCAAGCCCAAGGAGCACGGGCTGGCCGCGGCGTGCACCCCCCAGCACCGCCCCATGTCCCAGATCGGGGGATGAGGAAGGCGGAGCCCCCGCGGAGGATGCGCGCCATGGGATGGCGAGACCTCTTCAAACCCCGGCAGGATCCCTTCATCCGGCTCCTCATTGAGCAGGCGGAGCAGACCAAGAAGGGGCTGGCCGCGTTGGAAGAGTACATGAAGCACCCCAGCGAGGAGACGGCGGAGAAGGTCCGGCAGGCGGAGAAGGACGCCGACGAACTGCGCCGCATCCTCATTGACGAACTGAACCGCACCTTCGTCACCCCCATTGACCGGGAGGACATCTTCGGCCTCTCCCGCTCCATTGACGACGTGCTGGACTACGCCTACAGCACCGTGGACGAGATGGAAATCCTGGAGGTGGAGCCCAACCCCTACCTCGTGCGCATGGTCTCGCTCCTGAAGGATGCGGCCACGGAGATCCACCTGGCCATGCTCCGCCTCCAGGAGCACCCGAACGTGGCCGGGGAGCACGCGGTGCGCGCCAAAGCCCTGGAAAATCGGGTGGAGCACGTCTACCGGGAGGCCCTGGCCGAGTTGTTCCGGGGACCGGAGGACATCCACCACATCGTGCGGATGCTCAAACTGCGGGAGATCTACCGCCACCTGAGCAACGCCGCCGACCGGGGCGACGAGGCTGCCAACGTCATCGGCGACATCATCGTGAAGATGGCCTGACCTGGCGTGCCGAGGAGGACACGCCGCAAGCGTGACCCACAAACTACAACAGATGGACAAGGAGGCTCGCAGAGATGGACTGGCTCAACTTCCTCAAGGTCATGGCCCTGGACGAGGAGACAGCGTACAAGAAGTACGACCTGGCTGCCCAACTGGCCAACGACCCCAAACTCAGGCAGGTGCTGGAGCGGCTCCGGGACGAGGAGCAGTTCCACGCCCAGTACCTGATGGACGAGTACGAGAAGTTGCGGAAACTGCTGGAGGAAGGGAGGGCGTGACTTCCTCCAGGGGAGGGCATGGGGGCGGCGCGGGGTGAGGTGCCCGCCCCCGGCCGCCCTCAGACGAGGAGCGAGGGGCATGGCTTCCCACGGACAACCAGAGCCTGACGCCGAATTTCCGCTCTCGGGCCTCCAGGCGCGCACTCCGGAAGAGCGCTATGGCCTGGCCCTGGAGAAGGCGCGGGGGGCGCTCCGCCGGCAGGACCCCCAGATCAAGGGTTGGCAGAGCGGCGCGGACTACTACCCCGACGAGACCGGGGATAAGGGGTACTGGGTCCTCCAGTTCTGGGGCGAGGATTACCGCATCACCTATCCCGAGGGCGAGGTGCGCCACGCGGCCACGGGGGAAACGCCCCCCATTACGGAGCAGATCCTCATGCTCCACTACCTGGCCACGGCCGACGGCAACCCCATGGCCAGCCAGTGGGCCGCCTTCCGAGAACTGCCAGGGGGCTTGGCCTACGACGCGGCCTTCCAGGGGCGCACGGCCCACCGCCTGACGGCGGCCTTCGGGCGGGATGTGGAAGGGTTCATCCGCGCCGCGCGGGCCCTGGGGGGCGAGCGGCTGGCCTTTGGCGACGCTTCGTTCCTCTTCCGCATCTTCCCCCGCCTGTGGCTGGCCGTGGTCCTCTACGCTGCCGACGAGGAGTTCGGCGCCTCGGCGAGCGTCCTCTTTGACGGCGCGGCAGACCACTACCTGCCCACCGAGGACCTGGCCGTGCTGGGGGGCCTGTTGGCCAGCCGCCTCATCCGCGCCGCGCGCAGGGGGTGACCCATCCCACCAGGCATGGCCGCAGGACGGTTCCCCGACTCCCTCCCGAGGTTCCTCCGCCGCTGGGGGCCGCCGCTCCTCCTGGCGGCCCTCCCCGTTTTGTGGCTGGCGAAACTCACCTTCGGCGGGCAGGTCCTCTACTGGGGCATCCCCCTCCAGCAGTTCTACCCCTGGCGGTCGCTGGTGGTGGAGGCGTGGCGGGCTGGAAGCGTGCCCCTCTGGAACCCCTGGCTGGGCGGCGGGGCGCCTCTCCTCGCCAACCACCAGTCGGCAGCCCTGTACCCCCTGAGCGTCCTCTTCTTCCTCTTCCCCGTGGAGCGGGCTCTGGGGGTTTCGGCCCTCGTCCACCTGAGCCTGGCGGCGGTGGGGATGTACGCCTACGCCCGCCACCTGGGCCGGACCCGCGCCGCCAGCACCCTGAGCGCGCTGGCCTTCGCCTTCGGCGGCTACATCGTGGCGCGGGTGAACTTCCCCACCATGGTGTGCGCCATGGCCTGGGTCCCGCTGGTCCTGTGGGCCGGGGACCGCCTGGCCCTCCGCCCTTCGGCCTGGCGCGCCGCGGCTTTGGGGGCGGTGCTCGCCCTCCAGTTCCTGGCCGGCCACGCCCAACTCTGGTACTACACGGTGTGGCTCGTCGTGGCCTGCGTCCTCTGGCGCGCCGTAGCCCGTGGGCGGGGGAGCCGCCCCTGGCCCGCCCTGGGCGCGCTGGGAGGAGCGGTGCTCCTGGCGGTGCTCCTCAGCGCGGCCCAGTTCCTGCCCACGGCGGAACTGGCCCGGGAGTCCCAGCGCCAGGGCGGGGCCGACTACGAATTCGCCATGACCTACTCCTTCTGGCCCTGGCGGCTCATCACCCTCGTGCTGCCGGACTTCTTCGGCAACCCTGGCCAGGGCGACTACTGGGGCTACGCCAACTACTGGGAGGACGCAGCCTACGCCGGCCTCCTGCCCCTCTTCCTGGCGGCCTATGCGGGGTGGCGCTGGGCGCGGTCCCGGCGGGCGCCCCCCGAGGCCCGGCCAGCAGCCCTGGAGATGGCCCCTTTCTTCCTAGCCCTGGTGCCGGTCTCCTTCCTCCTCGCCCTGGGAAAGAACTTCCCCCTCTACCCCCTGGTCTTCCGCTGGGTGCCGGGCTTCGGGTTCTTCCAGGCCCCCTCCCGGCTCCTCTGTGGGTACGCTGTGGCCGTGGCGGTCCTGGGGGGCATCGGCTGGGACCTGCTGGGCCCCTCGCCACGCCTGGGGCGTGTGGCCCGGCTCCTCTGCGTGGGGGCGCTGGGCGCCATGGCGGCGGCCCTGGCGGCCCGGGTCGCCCTGCCCCAGGTGCCCCAGACCTTCAGCCGGGCCCTCTTCGCCTCTGGCCATCTGGGGCTGATCCTGGGCCTGCTCCTCGTCTGGAGGGACCTGCTCCCAGAGGCCCAGAAGGCCGCCAGGGTGTGGTGGTCGGCCGCGGCGCTGGCCTTCGCCGTGGTGGACCTCTTGGTCTTCTCCCTGCCCCTCGTTCCCACCACAGATCCCCGCCTGTACCACCTCCCCACGGAGGCAGGCCGGTGGCTCCGAGGAGATGCCGACCCCTTCCGCATCTACACCTTCGCCGGGACGGAGTACGACCTCCGCTACCGGAAATACCTGCGCTTTGACACCTTCGGCCCCGCCGACGTGGACTTCCTCCTGGGGCTGCGGGAGACGCTCCTCCCCAACCTCAACGTGATGGAGGGGATCGCCCACGCGGGCAACTTTGACCCCCTCCTGGTGGGCCGGTACGCGCGCTTCCTGGCCCGGGCCAACGAAGCCCCTCTGGACACGGCCCTGCGCCTCCTGGGGCTCCTGAACGTCCGCTACGTCCTGGAGCCGGGCCCCCTGGGGGACCTGGAGCCGGTGCACACGACCCCGCACGTCCGCATCTACCGGAACCCCTACGCCCTGCCCCGGGCGTGGGTGGTGCGCCATGCCCGGGTGGTGCCGGACCCCGAGGCGCTCCTTTCGGCCCTGGGTGAGGCGGCCTTTGACCCCCGCCAGGAGGTGCTCCTGGAGGAGCCGGTGCCCCTGCCGGGCGGGACTGGAACTCCGGCCGCCGAAGAGGTTCTCCCTTCTTTGCAAGTTGGCCCTTCTGGGGTTACAATAGGCGTTGCCCTGGCGGAGCCTGGGTACCTGTGCCTCAGCCAGACCTTTTACCCCGGCTGGGAGGCCCGCGTGGATGGGGAGCCCGCTCCGGTGGTCCGGGGGGACTATGTGCTCACGGTGGTGCCCCTGCCGGCGGGAGCGCACCGGGTGGACCTGCGGTACCGGCCGCGGTCCTTCTGGGTCGGAGCAGGGGTGAGCGCGGGGGCGTGGCTGGGCCTGGCTGCCGCGGCGGGCCTGCGGCTCTGGCGCCAGCGCAGGGCGGCGTAGCCCAGCGCCCGGGCTGGGCACAATCCTGGGAAAGGGACGGACGCACCTTGCAGACCATCGCCATCATCCTCCCAACCTACAACGAGCGGGAGAACCTGGAACCCCTGGTGCTGGACATCCTCGGGCTGGGCCTGCCGGCCCGCATCGTGGTGGTGGACGACAACTCTCCCGACGGCACTGGCCAGGTGGCCGACGCGCTGGCGCGCCAGCACCCGGAGGTGCTGGTGGTGCACCGCCCGGCCAAGATGGGCCTGGGGCGGGCGTACCTGGCCGGCTTCGCCACCGCCTTTGACCTGGGGGTGGACCTGGTCCTCACCATGGACGCCGATTTCTCCCACCACCCCCGCTACATCCCGGACCTGGTGCGCCTGGTGGAGGGGGGCACGTGTGACCTGGCCATCGGTTCGCGGTACGTGCCCGGCGGCGGCACGCGGAACTGGGGGGTGGGCCGGCAGGTCCTGAGCCGCGGGGCCAACCTCTTCGCCCGGACCATGCTGGGCCTGCGCGCCCACGACTGCACGGCTGGCTTCCGCTGCTACCGGCGGGAACTCCTGGAGGCCGCCCCCCTGGACCGCATCCTCTCCGACGGCTATTCCTTCTTGATTGAGTTGCTCTACCGGTGGCAGCAGATGGGGGGACGGGTGGGGGAGACCCCCATCCTCTTTGAGGATCGGCGGGCTGGCCGCTCCAAGATCTCCAAGGCCGAGATCGGCAAGGCCCTGCTTACGGTGCTCAGGCTGGCGGCAGAGCGGGCGACAGGCCGCGCCCCCCGCGCCCAGGCCGCCGCGCCGCGCTGACCAGCAGGAGGGGGCACGGCCAGCCAGGGCGCTGGGATGGAGGCGTGATGGCTGTGGCAGCGGGCCGCTCGGGGGAAGCCAGAAAGCCTTGGGATGCGTACCTGGCCGGGGGCCTGGTCGCCATCGGGCTGGCGGCCCGGCTGGCCATCGCCTGGCAGCCTCTGGACGTCCTCGTGCCCAAGGTCCTCTCGGACGACGCCTTCTACTACTTCAAGATCGCCGAGCACATGGCCCAGGGCCTGGGCCCCACCTTTGACGGAGAGCGCCTCACCAACGGCTTCCATCCCCTCTGGGCCCTCCTCCTGAGCGGCCTCTGCCTGGCGCAGGGGGAGGGGCGGGTGCCCATCCCCTGGGCCCTCTCGGTGGCGGCCCTCCTGGATGCGGGCACAGGCGCCCTCATCTACCTCGTGGCCCGGCGCACCCTGCAGGGGACTTGGCCCGCGCTTTTGGCAGCGGCGGCCTACCTCCTGCACCCCATGGCCATCCTGGAGGGGGTCAACGGCCTGGAGACGGCCCTGGCGACCCTGGCCTTCGCTGGCCTCTTCGCCTACTACCTTTTGGTGCTGCGCCCGCGCCCCACGTGGGCGGCCTACGCCGGCTTTGGCCTCCTTTCCGCATGCATGGTCCTGGCCCGCACTGACTACCTCTTCCTCACGGTGGTCCTGGGCCTGGAACGCCTGGTGCAGGGGCGCGGAAGGGCGCTCCCCAAACTGGCCCTCGCCGCGGGGACCTTCCTCCTCGCCGTCGCGCCGTGGCTCGCCTGGAGCCAGGCCGCGGTGGGCTCGCTCGTGCAGACGAGCGGCCTGGCCGTCCCCTACGTCATCCGGACCTACCTCTTTGAACTGAGCGGCTTGACGGGGGCCCTGCGGTGGCTCGGCCCGGTCGTCTACCTGAGTTCCGCCCTGGCCCAGGGGTGGGTGCGCTACGGCGGCGCGCAGGGGCTGGTCCTCCTCGTGCTGCTCCTCCTCTGGGTTGCGGGCCGGCGGTCCAGGGCGGGCGCGCCGGACCCGCGTCCGGCGGACGCCGCGGCCCTCTTCCTCCCCCTGGTGGCCTCGGTCCTGCACCTGGGGTTCCATGCCTACGGGCGCTGGTTCCTGCGGGGGTGGTACTACGTGCCGTGGATGGTGGGGTTGGCCTGGGCCGTGGGCTGGGTGGCCTCCCACGCCGAGTTGCCTTCGTTTCCCCCTCGGCGGTGGGTGTGGGGGGGCCTTACGGCGGCCTTCCTGGCGGTGGCCCTGGGGCAGGGGGTGCAGGTCTGGAGGCAGGGCCTCTGGCCCTGGCAGAGGAGCGTGGTGCAGGCCTCCCTCTGGGCGAGGGAGGCTCTCCCCCGCGGGGCGCGGCTGGGGGCCTTCAACGCCGGCATCCCCGGGTACTTTGCGGGGTTTGAGGTGGTGAACTTGGACGGGGTGGTGAACGGCGAGGCGTTCGCGGCGGTGCGGGCGCGGCGCGTGCTGGCCTACCTGGAGGAGGCCGGCATCACCCACCTCCTGGACTGGCGCTCCACAGTGGAGGGGGACTACCGCCCCTTCTTTGAGGATGGGTACCTGGCGCGCCTGCGGCCCCTGCGGACCTTTGCCGACCCCTACCACGGCGAGGTGGTGGTCTACCAGGTGGAACCATGAGGCGATCCGACCTCTCCCGGCAAAGCCCAGCCCTTTCCCGCGGCGAGCGGCGGCTCCTGGGGGCGCTGCTCCTCGCCGGAGCGGGCATCCGGCTGGCCATCGCCTGGCTTCCCGTGGCCACCCTGATTGAGAAGACCCTGCCGGACGACGCCTTCTACTACTTCGCCATCGCCCGCAACCTGGCGCGGGGCCTGGGGTTCAGCGTGGACGGCGTGACGCCGACCAACGGCTTCCACCCCCTCTGGGCCCTCTTGCTCGTCCCGGCCTTCCGCTGGGCCCCGGGCCCGGACCTGCCCATCCACCTGGCCCTCACCCTGGCGGCCCTGCTGGATACGGCCACCGGGTGGCTCACCTTCCGCACCGTGCAGCGCGCCGGAGGCAGTTACCTGGGGGCGATCCTGGCCTCCTTCCTGTACCTCTTCCATCCGGCCGTCATCCTCCAGGCGGCCAACGGCCTGGAGACGGCCCTCAGCACCTGCCTCTGGGCGGGCCTGTTCTACACCTATCTGGGGCTCCGGCGCAGGGGTGGGCCCCTTCTGCGGTGGTTCGGGCTGGGCCTCCTGGGGGGCGCGGTGGTCCTGGCCCGCACCGATTCCGCCTTCCTCCTGGCCTTTGTGGGCCTGGACCTCCTCCTGCAGCAGCGGAAGGGGGCGGCTGCGGCGCTGGGGGCCCTGGCCCTGGGGGCCTTCATCCCCCTCGCACCGTGGCTGGCCTGGAACCGGGCCGCGATGGGGACCTGGCTGCAGTCCAGCGGCGTGGCCATCCCCTACGTTTACCACGCGCACTTCCGACAAGCCGTGGCCGCGGGGACGCCGCTCTTCGTGGCCCTGCGGGGGACGCTCGGTGCGGCGGTGGGGAGCGGGTTTGTGGCCTTCTGGCAGGTGGCCGGGGTGGGGGCCATCGGCTGGGCCGTGGCCTGGGGGGCGACCTTCTTCTACCGGTCGCGGCTCCCCCGGGGTGCGGGCCGCGCTGCCTTGGACGCGGCCCGGCCCTTCTGGGTGCCCGCGGCGGCGGCCCTGGCGCTCTTGGCCTTCCACGTCCTCTACCGGTGGTACCCCCGGGCCTGGTACTTCGTGCCCCTGGCCCACGCCGTGGCCCTCGCCGCGGGCCCGGCCCTGGACGAAGCCGGCCACCGCCTGCGCGCCCTGGGGGAGGGGTGGCGCCGTTTCGTCCCCAGCGTGGCCACGCTCCTCGCCCTCCTCATGGGCCTGCAGTGGAGCCGCAACTGGCCGGTGGGGCTCTACCCCTGGCAGGCCGATTTCCGCTTCGCCGCGGACTGGGCGGCCGCCGCGCTCCCGCGAGGTGCCGCCATCGGGGCCTTCAACGCGGGCATCCAGGGGTACTACGGCGCCCACCCAGTGGTGAACCTGGACGGGGTGGTGGATGCCGCAGCCCACGAAGCCGTGCGCGGGGGCGCGCTCTACGCCTATGCCCTGCGCCGAGGGGTGCGCTACCTGATTGACCACCGGAACTACGTGGAGGGGATGTACGCCCCCTTCTGGGGAGAGCCCCTGGAGGGGACGCTCCTGCCCGTGCACGTGCTGGGGGCTGAGCACCCGCTCTATGGCCCCCTGACCGTCTACCAGGTCCTGCATTCCGACGGAGCCGGGCCGTGAAGATTTTACACAGAGGGCACAGAGGCACAGAGAATTTTAATTTTTTTCTAAAGATTCTCTGTGCCCTCTGTGATGGCCTTTGTGTCCTCTGTGATTCAAGCGATTCACTGCGAGGAGGGGACGTCAAGAATTCCGTCACAGAGGGCACAGAGGCACAGAGAATTTTAATTTTTTTCTAAAGATTCTCTGTGCCCTCTGTGGTGTCCTCTGTGATCTTGTGATCTGTTGCGAGGAGGGGGATATGGAAGACGGGAAAGGGCGGCTGGCAGGGCGCGTGGCTTTGGTGACCGGCGGTGGTCAGGGCATCGGCCGGGCCATCGCCCTGCGCTTGGCCAAGGAGGGCGCGGATGTGGCGGTCAACGACCTCTCCCTGGACGTCGCCGTCCAGGTGGCGGACGCGGTGCGGCTCCTGGGAGGCCGCTCGTTGCCCCTGGTGGGGGATGTCTCCGACGAAAGGGCGGTGGAAGGGATGGTCGCCACATGCCTCCGCACCTTCGGCCATCTGGACATCCTGGTCAACAACGCTGGCATCGGCCCCATCCACCCCTTGTTGGACTGCCCCACGGAGGAGTTTGACCGCGTCTTCGCCGTGAACGTGCGGGGGGTCTTCCTCTGCGCGCGGGCGGCGGCGCGGCACATGGTCCGCCGGAGGTATGGCCGCATCCTCAACGCCGCCTCGGTCTGCGGCCTGCGGGCCTCGCCCTACTTCGTCCCCTACTGCGCGTCCAAGGCTGCCGTCATCGCCCTCACCCAGGGCTTGGCCCACGAACTCGCCCCTCACGGCATCACCGTCAACGCCTACTGCCCTGGCATCATAGACACGGCCATGACGGCCAACACCAACCGCGAGATGGGGGACCTCCTGGGCCTTTCTCCTGACGAGATGCTGAGGAAGCGGCTGGAGCGGGTGCCCCTGGGGCGGATGGGCACCCCGGAGGAGGTGGCGGCGCTGGTGGACTTCCTCGCCTCCGACGAGGCGTCGTACATCACCGGGCAGACCTTCCCGGTGGACGGCGGACCGGTGATGCACTGATGGTGCGGATTGCCCTCATCGGCGCGGGGCGCATCGCCCGGGTCCACGCCCAGAGCGTGGCCCAGTTGCCAGGGTGCTGCCTGGCCGGCGTCTACGACCCCGACCCCCAGCAGGGGACCCGCTTCGCCCGGGAGTTCTCCACCGCCCTCTTTCCCTCCCTGGAGGACCTCTGGGCGGACCCCGACGTGGACGCCGTGGCCGTCTGCTCGCCCCTCTTCGCCCACCGCGACCACGTGGTGGGCGCAGCCCGGGCCGGCAAGCACATCTTCTGCGAGAAGCCCATCGCCCTCACCCTGGACCAGGCCGACGAGATGATCGCCGCGGCCCGGGAGGCTGGGGTCGTCTTCATGGTGGGCCACGTCGTGCGCTTCATGGTGGAGTACGTCCGCATCCAAGAGTGGGCCGCACAGGGGGTCCTGGGGGACCTGCGCAGCGCTTACGCCGCCCGCTTCAGCGGCCTCTCGGCCGGCTCCTGGCGCGGCTGGATGCTGGAGCCGGGGCGCGGCTTGGGGGTCCTGGACGCGCACATCCACGACCTGGACTACCTCCAGTGGCTGCTGGGGCCAGCGCGGCGGGTGCGGGCGGCTGGCTGGCGCTTCCCCACTGGCACCTGGGCGCACACCACCTCCTGGGTGGAGTTCGCCGGGGGTTCCGTGGCCGTGGCCGAGGGGAGTTTCGCCGTGCCCCAGGGCTTCCCCTTCACCATGTACCTGCGCGTCATCGGGAGCGAGGGCGCAGCCGTCTTCGC
Organism: Anaerolineae bacterium; assembly: GCA_034434775.1. Taxonomy (GTDB): domain Bacteria; phylum Chloroflexota; class Anaerolineae; order DTPP01; family DTPP01; genus DAOTYM01. The sequence continues at coordinate 12,718 of DAOTYM010000192.1, forward strand.
CTTTGAAGGGCCGGATTACGCTACCCCCTCCCGCAAAACCCTTTCTCTCTACCGCCAGGGGCACCCCCCTCAGACGGTGGACACCACGCCCATCAACCCCTACCTGGAGGAGATGAGGGCCTTCCTCCAGTGCATCCGGACGGGGACCTGGCCGGACCGCGGCCACCCGGACGATGCCCGGGCGGCCCTGGCCCTCACCTTGGCCGTGCAACAGGCTCTGGAGACGGGGGAGGCGATAGAACCCCGCCCATCCCCCTGACCCCCTTTCCCCGCGCGGGGAGGAAAGGGGGCCGGGGGTAGGGGTGAGGTCAAGAAAGGAGGATTCCATGCTTTCACGGGAGCGCATCCTTGCGGTGCTGAAGTTCCAGAAGCCGGACCGCATGCCGGTCATGGACATGGCCTACTGGCCGGAGACGATGGAGCGGTGGGTCCAGGAAGGCCTGCCCAAAGAGCTGCTGGAGGTCCCCGAGGGGGAGTACATCCCCGGGGTGGACCTCCAGACCTACTGGGGCGACGACTACAAGCGGCGCATGCAGGGCCTCCAGGTGGAGGACTATTTCGGCATGGACAACTGGCTGGTCCTGCCCCGCCTGCCGATCATTGAGACCGTCTTCCCCTACTTTGAGGAGGAGGTGCTGGAGGACCGCGGGCGCACGGTCATCTTTCGGAACCGCTATGGCGTCATCCTGGAGAAGCCCAAGCAGGGCACGGCCTTCCCCCGCTTTGTGGAGTTCCCGGTCAAGACCCGCGAGGACTACGAACGGCTCCGGCCGCGCCTGGACCCGGAGACGCCCGGCCGCTACTGCCGCGGCTGGGACCGGTGGGCCGAGTGGCTCCTGGCGAGGGGGAACGCCCTGGCCCTCTGGTTCCGCGGCTTCTTCGGCTTCCCCCGGGACCTCATGGGCCTGGAGAACCTGTGCATGGCCTACCACTTGGACCCCGACCTCGTCCAGACCATCGTGGAGGACCGCTGCGAGTTCATCAAGCGGCTCTTCAGGCCGGCCCTGGAACGCTTCCACATCCACTTCGTCCTCTTCTGGGAGGACATGGCCTACAACCACGGCTCCTTCATCTCGCCCCGGACCTTCCGCCGCTTCATGCTGCCCTACTACCAGGAACTGAACGCCTTCTTCCGCCAGCACGGGGTGGAGATGACCTTGGTGGATAGCGACGGCAATATCCTGGACCTCTCGGCCCTCTTCGCCGAGGGCGGGTGCGATGGCGTCTACCCCCTGGAGATCGCCGCTGGCTCCCACCCGGCGGAGATGCGGAGGCGCTATCCCCGCCTGGCCCTCCTGGGGGGCGTGGACAAGCGTGCCCTCGCTGCCGGCAAGGAGGCCATTGACCGCGAACTGGAGCGGCTGGTGCCGGTGGTCGCCCAGGGCGGCTACATCCCCATGGTGGACCACCTGGTGCCGCCGGACGTGCCCCTGGCGCACTACGTCTACTACCTGGAGCGCCGACGGGAACTCTTCTGAGTGGCAAAGCGGCCACCAACCCCGCCCCCTGACCCCCGTGTACGGAGGGCTGGGGGAGAGGTCAGACCCAAGGAGGCAGGGACAAGCCTTGGGCCGGGAGGAGAGCGGTCAACGAATGGGCCAACGAATAAACGAATGGGCCCAGCGCCGCGCCACGGGGGTTGGCGGAGGGGCCAGGACAAGCCTCAGGCCCGCCCCATGGGAACCGAGGGCGCCGCGGGTTTCCCGGCGGGGGCCGATGTGGTATAATCCGCCCCAGCGCTGGTCCGCTACCCCTCGTCCACACCCTGCGGACCATCCGAGGAGGGACAACGGTGCGCAAACTCCTTTCCGGGAACGAGGCCATCGCCCGAGGGGCCTGGGAGGCTGGCGTCGTCCTGGCGGCGGCCTACCCGGGCACCCCCAGCACGGAGATCCTGGAGACCCTGGCCCAGTTGCCGGGGGTCTACTGCGAGTGGTCCACCAACGAGAAGGTGGCCATGGACGTGGCCATCGGCGCGGCCTACGCCGGGCGGCGTGCCCTCACGGCCATGAAGCACGTGGGGCTCAACGTGGCCGCCGATGCCTTCTTCTACGCCTCCATGACTGGCACGGAGGCAGGGCTGGTCGTCGTCTCGGCCGACGACCCGGCCATGCACTCCTCCCAGAACGAGCAGGACAACCGCCGCTTCGCCAAGTTCGCCCGGGTGCCCTGTGTGGAACCTTCCGACAGCCAGGAAGCCAAGGACCTGGTGGGGGTAGCCTTCCAGATCAGCGAGCAGTTTGACACCCCGGTCCTCCTGCGCATCACCACCCGCATCGCCCATTCCAGCACGCCGGTGGACCTGGGCGAGCGGCAGGAAGTGCCGCCGGCCGTGGAGAAGTTCCCCCGCAACGTGGCCAAGTACGTCATGGTCCCGGCCAACGCCCGCCAGCGCCACCCCGTCATTGAGGAACGCATCCGGCGGGTGCAGGAGTTCGCCGAGACTTTCCCCTACAACCGCGTGGAGTGGGGCGACCGCTCCCTCGGCATCGTCACCTGCGGCGTGGCCTACCAGTACGCCAAGGAGGTCTTCCCCGAGGCCTCCATCCTCAGGCTGGGCATGACCTACCCCATCCCTCCTAGGCTGGTGCGGGAGTTCGCCCAAGGCGTGGAGCGGCTCATCGTCCTGGAGGAACTGGACCCCTTCCTGGAGGAGGAAATCCGGCTCCTGGGCATCCCCGTGGAGGGGAAGAGCATCTTCCCCCTGTGCGGCGAACTGGACCCGCGGGTGGTGCGGGAGAGCGCGGTCCGGGCTGGGCTCCTCCCTGCCTCGGCCCTGACCCCTCTCCCCGTGCTGGACAAGGGGCCGCTCCCGGGGCGTCCGCCGGTCCTGTGCCCTGGCTGCCCCCACCGCGGCGTCTTCTACGTTGCCGGCCGCTTCAAGGTGCCCATCAACGGGGATATCGGCTGCTACACCCTCTCGCTCCTGCCGCCCCTCTCAGCCCAGCACACCTGCGGCTGCATGGGCGCGAGCATCGGCGTGGCCCACGGCGCGGACCGCGCTGGTGACCCCGAGCGGCACATCGCCACCATCGGCGATTCCACCTTCTTCCACACGGGCATGCCAGCCCTGGTCAACGCCGTCTACAACAAGAGCAGGGTCATCACCGTCATCCTGGACAACCGCACCACGGCCATGACCGGCCACCAGCAGAACCCGGGCACCGGCCTCACCCTGATGGGCGAGCGGACCAAGGAGATCCCCTTTGAGCCCCTGGTGCGCGCCATGGGCGTGGAGGAGGTCCACAGCGTGAACGCCTTTGACCTGAAGGCCGTGCGGAGCGCCTTCAAGGCCTGCCTGGCCTACGACGGCCCTTCGGTCATCATCGCCACGGGGCCCTGTGCCCTGCTCCCGGAAGCGCGTGCCCGGTGGCTCCCCCTGGAGGTGGACTCGGAGAAGTGCATCGCCTGCGGGGCCTGCCTGCGGGTTGGCTGCCCGGCCCTCGTCAAGCAGGCGGACGGCAAGGTCTGGATTGACCCGCTCCTCTGCACGGGGTGCGAGGTCTGCGTCCAAGTGTGCCCCAAGGAGGCCATCCTGACCCGGGAGCAGGTGGCGGCAAACGTGTGATCACGAATGGCGCGAACCTTGGCGATGAACTCCCTAGAGAGGGAGGTTGAGGTGAGGGAGATCAACTTCTTGCTGGTGGGCGTGGGAGGCCAGGGGACCATCCTGGCCAGCAACGTGTTGGCCGATGTCGGCCTGGAGGCCGGGTACGACGTCAAGAAGGCGGAAGTGCACGGCATGGCCCAGCGGGGCGGGAGCGTCACCAGCCACGTGCGCTGGGGGAGGAGCGTGCGCTCCCCCATCATCGGGGCGGGCGAGGCCGACGTCCTCCTGGCTTTTGAGAAACTGGAGGCCGTCCGCTACGCCGAGAACCTGCGCCGGGGTGGCCTGGCCCTGGTGAGCGACCACGCCATCCCCCCTGTCTCCGTCTCCAGCGGGAACGACGTCTACCCCTCGGACGAGAAGGTGCGGAGCGTGCTCCAGGCCGTGACCGACGAGGTGCACTTCGTCCCTGCGGTGGCCGTGGCCCAGGCCCTGGGGAACGCCCGGGTCCACAACGTGGTCCTCCTGGGCGCGCTCTCCCAGCGGCTGGAGGTGCCGGTGGACCTCTGGGAGCGGGTCATCGCCGCCTGGGTCCCGGAGCGGCACCGGGACCTGAACCTGCGCGCCTTCCGCCGGGGGCGGGAACTGGCCCTGGAGCACGGAGGATAGGGAGACGCCGTGTCCAGAAAGGTGGGGACCGCGCTCCTCGTCCTCGGCCTGCTGGCCCTCCTGGCCGCGGCGGGGATGGCGGGCTACGACCAGGTCCGGCGGGCCCTCATGCGGAGGCAGGTGGAGGCGTTGCGCAGGACGCCGGTCGCCACGCTCCGCCCCCCGGCGGACGCAGCCACCCCCTCCCCCACCGCGCTGGAACCCACGGCCACCCAACCCCTTCCCACCCTGAAGCCCGCGGCCACCGCTTCCCCCACCGTGGGGAGGCCGGCAGCCACTCCCTCTCCCACCGTCCGGGAGCCGACGCCCTCGCCCACAGGGACCAAGGCGGTGCCGCAAGGGGGGACGGCCACCCCCACCTCTGCGGCTCCCACGCAGACGCCCACCCGGATCGCCCCCACGCCAACCCCGGCCGTCGTGCCGCCCTCACCGACACCCCTCCCCTCGGCGCGGCCGGTGCGCATGGCCGTGCCGGCCATCGGCCTGGACATCCCGGTGGTGGAGGTGGCCTGGGTGGTGGAAGAGCGGAATGGGATCCGCTACAGCACCTGGGAGACGGCCTCCTACGCTGCCGGACACCACGTGGGCAGCGCCAACCCTGGCGAACCGGGGAACGTGGTCCTCTCGGGGCACCACAACATTGAGGGCGAGGTCTTCCGGGAGATCTCCAGCATCGGGGAGCCGGGGGCCAGGCTGGGCGTGGGCGATGAGGTCATCCTCTACCGGGCCGACGGGCTGGCTTTCGTCTACCGCATCGTGGAGTGGCACCGGTTCCGGGAGGCTGGCACGAGCGAGGAAGAGCGC
>DAOTYM010000193.1:0-7087 GCA_034434775.1 Anaerolineae bacterium
CCGATCTCCAACGCTGACCCGCCCGTCTGCCGCCTGATGGACTTCGGCAAGTACGCTTACGAGCGCGCCAAACGGGAGAGGGAAGCCCGCAAAGCCCAGAAGCAGCCCACCGTCAAAGAGATCCACGTGCGCCCGAAGACCGGGGACCACGACCTCAACTACAAGATCAAACGGGCGCGCAAGTTCCTGGAAAGCGGGGCCAAGGTCAAGGTCCGCGTCCGCTTCCGTGGCCGGGAGGTGACCCACCCAGAGATGGGGCTGGAGATCCTCAAACGGATCGCCCAGGAACTGGAGGACCTAGGGGCGGTGGAGCAAGCCCCCCAACCCGAGGGGCAAAGCCTGCTGATGATTCTGACCCCTCACCAGCGCTGAGAGCCGTCGGGCCAGGCAGGGAGGAGCCGGCCTCCGCCCGGGACCCCCGGGGCGCGGGCGGAAACGTACGCGTCGCGTCTTTGGCCTCCGGGAGGCTTCCCTCCCGGATTGGCCGAGGGCGCGGTTTATTGTCCTGGCCCGGCAAGATGGCCCCGCAGGAGGGGATGGCCAAAGGGGAGGTGGAACGTTGCCCAAGATCAAGACACACAAGTCTACAGCGAAGCGGTTCAAGTACAGTGGGGCTGGCAAACTGCTGCGCACCAAGATCGGGAAGAGCCACCTGCGCCGCAAGAAGGCGCGGCGCGTGCGCGCCCTCTTCCCCAGGATGCTGGAAGTGGAGAACATCGGCACCAAGCGCCGGGTGCGCAGGCTCGCGCCCTATCTGGACAAGTGAAGTGGAGTGGGGAGGTAAGCCGTGCCAAGAGCCAAGGGAGGGTTCAAGACCAGGCGGCGCCACAACAGGGTGCTCCGCCTGACCAAGGGCCAGCAGGGCGTCCGCCATCGCCTCTTCCGGCGCGCCAACGAGGCGATGCTCAAGTCCCTCTGGTATGCCTACAGGGACCGCCGCAACCGCAAGCGGGACATGCGCCGCCTGTGGATCACCCGCATCAACGCCGCTGCACGCCAGAACGGGCTGACCTACAGCCTCTTCACCCACGGCCTGCGCCAGGCCGGGGTGGAGGTGGACCGCAAGGTCCTCGCCGACATGGCCGTGCGGGACCCGGCAGCCTTCAGCCGGCTGGCTGAGATCGCGAAGGAGGCCCTGTAACACCGGACGCAGCCCTCTGGGCGACAGAGATGGACCTCATCACCAGCCTGGCCAATCCCAAGGTCCGCTGGGCCCGCAGCCTCCTCCAGGGACGGTCCCGGCGGCGGGAAGGCCACTTCTTGATTGAAGGCGTACGCCTTGTAGAGGAAGCGTTGAGGGTGGGGAGCATCCCCACCCTCGCCTTCTTCTCGCCCTCTCTGGAAGAGACCCCGCGGGGCCAGGCCCTGCTCCAGGCCCTCCAGGCCCTGCCCGAAGCGCGGGAGCGCGTGTTCCCCGCCAGCGAAGCCGTGCTCCAATCCCTGAGCGACACCGTGACCCCCCAGGGCATCGTCGCCGCCGTCCCCTTCCCCCAGCCACCCCCCGGCCCTCCCGGCCTGCTCCTCATCCTGGACCAACTGCGGGACCCCGGCAACCTGGGCACCATCCTCAGGACTGCCCTGGCCGCGGGCGTGGAGGAGGTGTGGCTCCCTCCAGGCACTGTGGACCCCTACAACCCCAAAGCCGTGCGGGCCGCCATGGGCGCCCATTTCCGGCTCCCCCTGCGGCTCCGCGCCCGGTGGAACGAGGTGAAGGCGCGGGCCTCCGGCCGGCCCATCTGGCTGGCCACAGCCCAGGGAGGGACTCCCTACGATCGGGTGGACTGGCGCACCCCTTCCGTCCTCATCGTCGGTGGCGAGGCCGAGGGGGCCAGCCCCGAAGCCGAGGCCCTGGCGACCGGCCAGGTGCACATCCCCATGGAACACGGCGTGGAGTCGCTGAACGCGGCCATCGCCGCCGCGGTCATCCTCTTTGAAGCGCGCCGCCAGCGGGCCGGCGCGTAGGCCAGTTCCCCCTGGTCCCTTGCTTCAGGGTGCTTGTAACTCCCCATCGTCTATAGTATAATCTCCCCAGACGGTCCGAAGGGGCGGGGAATAGGTCGCGCGGGCATGGTGTGGCTCTTCGTGGCCCTGGGGTGTCTCTTGGGGGCGGTGGCCTACTGGCAACTGGCCATTGCCGAGGGCGCCTACCTCGGTGCCCCCATTGTGGCCCTCCTGTACGACTGGACTGCCAGCCGGTACGACCGCATCAAACGGTACCAGCCCGAAGACGAAGAGTGGTTCCTGGCCCAGCCGCTGTGCAAGGCCCTGGCCTCTGTGGAACGCCCCCTCATCCTGGACGTGGCCACGGGCACGGGGCGCCTGGCCGAGGCCCTCTTCCGGATGCCGGGGTTTGACGGGTACATCGTCGGCCTGGACCTCTCGCGGGGGATGCTGGCCCCGGCCCAGCGCAAACTGGCCGCCTGTGCCCAGCGCACCCTCTGGATCTGGGCCGACGCTATGGAACTTCCTTTTGAATCCGACGTCTTTGATGTGGTGGCCTGCCTGGAGGCCCTGGAGTTCATGCCCGACCCTGCCCAGGTCGTGCGGGAGATGGTCCGGGTCCTGCGGCCTGGGGGCCTCTTCCTGGCCACCAACCGCGTGGGGCCGGAGCGGGTGCTCCTCCCAGGGAAGACCTATACGGAGGACCAGTTCCGTGCCCTGCTGGAGAGAGCGGGCTTGCAGGGTATCCAATTTGCGCCGTGGCAGGTGCATTACGACCAGGTCTGGGCGCGCAAGGGAGGCTGGACCCACCGCCCCGAGAGGACGTGGCCCGCGGTCCACGAGTTCCTGCGCTGCCCAGCCTGCGGCCAGGCGCACCTCGTGCCGGCCGCCTCGGAAGGCCACGGCCTTCGCTGCCGCGTCTGTGGTCGTGTGGTTCACCGGGAGGGGAACCTGGTCCTCCTGCACCGGCGCTCGTTCTGGACCCGGCTGTGGCACGGGCAAGGCGCGCCGCGGGCAGAGGGGTTGACACAGAGGGGTTGATGCCGTGAAGATCGGCGTGCTGGCCGATACCCACATTCCCCATCGCCTTCCCGCCCTCCCCCCAAGCGTGGCCAGGGCCTTTCAGGGCCTGGATATCATCCTGCACGCAGGGGATATCTGCCAACTGCACGTGCTGCGGACGCTGCAGGAGCAGTTCACGCTCACCTTCGCCGTCTTCGGCGAGGACGACGACCAGGAGGTGCGGCGCTACCTCCTGGCCCGGCAGATCATTGAGTTCCGGGAACGCCGGGTGGGGCTCATCCACGGCGACCTGGGGGCCACGCTGGACCTGAAGACGCGCCTCCTGTGGTCGCTGCGCCCGCCCCCGACAGAGGACCTGCTGGACCACCTCCTGGCCCGCTTCGCAGGCGAGGAGGTGCACTGCATCGTCTTCGGCCACACCCACCGGCCCCTGGTGCAGTTCCACCGGGGCGTGCTCTTCTTCAACCCCGGCGCCGTGGTGGGTGCCAGGGGGAGCCGTCCCACGGTGGGGGTGCTCAACGTCACCGACCGATCCATCACGGCGGACATCATCCCCCTCTAGGAAGCGAGGGGCCGCCGTGGACCGAGACCATCGCTAGGAGGAAACGCACCATGAAGCACCTGCTCAGCATCGCCGACCTGACGCCGGAAGAGGTCAGGAGGGTCCTGGACCTGGCCGTCCAACTCAAGGAGGAGTGGAAGGCTGGCGGCAACCGCCCCATCCTGGCCAACAAGACCCTGGGCATGATCTTCCAGAAGCCGTCCCTGCGCACCCGCGTCTCCTTTGAGATGGCCATGCGCCACCTGGGCGGCCACGCGCTCTACCTCTCGCCCGACGAAATCCAACTGGGCAAGCGGGAGAGCGTGGCCGACGTGGCCCGCGTCCTGTCCCGGTACGTGGATGGCATCATGGCCCGGGTCTTCAAGCACAGCCACCTGGAGGAACTGGCCGCCCATTCCCGGGTGCCGGTCATCAACGGCCTGTCGGACTTCTCCCACCCGTGCCAGGCCTTCGGGGACATGCTGACCATCCTGGAGCACAAGGGCCGTCTGCGGGGCGTGCGCCTGGCCTACGTGGGGGATGGCAACAACGTGGCGGTCTCCCTCATGTTCGCCTCGGCCAAACTGGGCCTGCACATGGCCCTGGCCTGCCCCGAAGGGTACGAGCCACCCCAGAAAGCGGTGGAGATCGCCCGCGCCGCGGCCGTGGACGGCGCCACCCTGGAGATCACCCACGACCCCAAGGCGGCCGTCGCCGGGGCCGACGTCATCTACACCGACGTGTGGACCAGCATGGGCCAGGAGGCGGAGGCCGAACTCCGCCGCCGTGTCTTCCCGCCCTACCAGGTCAACGCAGCCCTGGTGGCCCAGGCCAAGCCGGACGTCATCGTCATGCACTGCCTGCCAGCCCACCGGGGCGAGGAGATCACCGACGAAGTGGCCGATGGGCCCCATTCGGTCCTGTTTGACCAGGCCGAGAACCGCATGCACGCCCAGAAGGCCATCCTGGCTATCCTCCTGGGAGGCCTCTAGGGTCCTCATAGGAGGTCCGCACCGCGAGGAGCAAGGGAGATGGCCCGTCGGAAAATGAGCCCCAAGGATCTGGAAGCCCTCCTGCGCCGGGCCCACAGCCTGGCCTGGGATGGGCAGTGGACCGAGGCCGCGGCCCTCTACCAGGAGGTGGTGGAGGCACGTCCGGCCATGCCGGGCGCACTCCTGGGCCTGGCCCAGGCCTACGCTGCCCTGGGACGCCCGGGCGACGCCCTCCAGGCCCTCACCCGCGCCGCGGAACTCCACCCCCAGGACCCCCTCATCTTCACCCGGCGGGCCGACTTCCTCCTGGAGGCCCAGCGCACCGACGAGGCCCTGGCCGACTACGACCGTGCCGCCCGCCTGTGGATGGCCCAGGGCCAGCCAGAGCAGGCCCAGCACATCTGGCAGCGCCTGAGCCGGACCCTGGCCGGCCACCCCCTGCCGCACCGCCGTCTGGCGGAGGGGCTGGAGGCCTCTGGCGCTGCCCCGCAGGCCCTGGCAGCCTACCTGCGCGCGGCCAGGCTGTACCAGGAGCAGGGCCAGAAGCAGGCGGCCGAGGAGATGTGCCAGGCCGCGCTGCGCCTGGACCCGGGCAATGGCGAGGCCCTGTTCCTCCTGGAGTCCATCCGCGAGGGGCGCAAGCCCACGGAAGCGCCCGCTCCCCCCACGTCTGCCCCGCCGCCCGGGGGCGGCCCTGCTGCCGCAGCCCGAGAACGAGCCCTCACGGAACTCGCCGAGGAGGTCCTGGGAGCCGGAGAGAAGGGGGCTCCGCCTCCTTCTCCTGACGCGGAGGCCCTGGCCACCGCCGAAACCTGGATCGGCCAGGCCATTGACCTGCAGATGCGCGGCCAGGTGGACCAGGCCATTGAGGCTTACGAACGCGCCCTGGACCTGGGCGCCGACCGGCCGGCCATCCACTTCAACCTGGGCCTCCTGTACCGGGAGAAACTCCGCTTCGCCGAGGCCATCCACCACCTGAGCCGCTCCCAGAAAGACCCGGAGTACGCCCTGGGGAGCCATTACGCCCTGGCCGAGTGCTACCGTGCCCAGGGCGATGTGGACCACGCTCTGGCGCACTTCGTGGAGGCCCTCAAGATCGTGGACCTCCAGACCGTCCAGCGGGAGCAAGCCGACAACCTCATCCGCCTCTACGAGAACCTGGCCGAAAGTTACCTGGCCAAGGGCGAGCGGGCCCGGGCGGTGGCCTTCATGAACTCCCTGGTCCAACTCCTGGGGAGCAAGGGGTGGGAGGACAAGGTCCGGGAGGCCCGCCAGCGGCTGGACGCGCTCACCAGCACGGGGGTGACCATCAGCCTGGCGGAACTCTTGGACGTGCCCCACTCGCAGGAGGTCTTCGCCTGCATCTCCCTGAGCCAGGAGTACGCCCGACGGGGGCTCCACTTCTCCGCCGTGGAGGAATGCTACCGGGGGATCGCCCTCGCTCCCCTCTGCCTGCCCCTCCACCTGCACCTGGCGGAAATCCTGCTCCAGGCTGGACGGGTGGAAGAGGCCCTGGAGAAACTGACCATGGTGGCGGAGACCTACGCCGCCCGCGGCGAGAAGGTCCAGGCCGTCGGCGTCTACCGCCGGCTCCTCCGGGCTGCCCCGATGGACGTGAAGGCCCGCTCCCGGACCATCGGCCTCCTCCTGGAAGCCGGACAGGTGGACGGTGCCCTGGAGGAATACCTGGCCCTCGCAGACGCCTATTACCAGTTGGCCCAGTTGGACAAGGCCCTGGAGACCTACCGCGAGGCCCTGAAACTGGCCCCCCGTGCCGCCCAGGCCAAGCGGTGGCAGACCCGCCTCCTCCACCGCATGGGGGATATCCACCTGCAGCGGGTGGAGTGGCGGCGGGCCCTTCAGGTCTACACCCAGATCAAGGCCCTGGCCCCGGAAGATGAGCGCGCCCGGTTCTGCCTGGTGGACCTCAACCTCAAGATGCGCCAGGTCCCCCAGGCCATCCAGGAACTGGATGAACTCCTGGCCCTCTTCCGGCAGCGAGGAGAACCCGACAAGGAGCGCGCCCTCCTGGAGGAACTGGCTTCGCAGTGGCCCGAACTCATCCCCCTCCGCAGCCGGCTCGCCCAGGCGTACCTTGCCCAGGGCGACACCCGCAAAGCCGTGACGGAACTGGACAACCTGGGCGAACTCCAGTTGCGGGCAGGGCAGAAGCGCCAGGCGGCTGAGACCATCCGGCTCTTGATCTCCCTGGCCCCGGAGGAGGCCGAGGGGTACCGGCGGCTCCTCGCGCAGATCCAGGGCCAGGAAGGTGGAGGTCCGTGACCTTTGGCTGAGGTGCTGGAACTCCTGGGCCGCATGACCTGGGTGGACGCCCTGGATATCCTGCTCGTGGCAGGCATCTTCTACGCCCTGCTGAGGTTCTTCCGCGGCACCCGCGCCGTGCAGCTCCTGCGCGGCGTCCTGGTGGTGGCCGCGGTGGTCACCCTCCTCGCCAGTTTCGGCCAACTGCGGGCCCTCAGTTGGCTGGTCGGCCGGCTCCTCCCCGCCCTCCTGGTATCCATCCCTATCGTCTTCCAGCCGGAACTGCGGCGCGCCCTGGAGCGTCTGGGAAGGACGGAACTCTTCCTCG
>DAOTYM010000194.1:0-6243 GCA_034434775.1 Anaerolineae bacterium
CGTCTACCTGGTGGTGGACACCTCCGGCAGCATGCAGGGCGAGAAGTTGGAAAACGCCCAGGCGGCCCTGCGCACCTTCATCGGCCAGATCCACAGCGACCAGGAGCGGGTGGGCATGGTCCTCTTCGCCAGCACCGTCTACAACATCGTGGACCTAGGGGAGTTGGGGCAGAACCGCCAGGTCCTGCTGAGCAAGGTGGATAGCCTCACCGCTTCGGGCAACACGGCCCTTTTGGATGCGGTCCGTGCGGCCTACGTGCGGCTGCAGCGCCTGAACGACCGGGAGCGGATCAACGCCATCGTGGCCATGACCGACGGCAAGGAGAACAACTCCAACGTGCGGCTGCGGGACCTGGTGCGTGAGATCCGCGAGGGGAACCAGAAAGGCGTGCCAGTGGTCATCTTCTGCATCGCCTACGGCGAAGACGCCGACTACGATGTGCTGGAGGCCCTGGCCGAGGCCAGCGGCGGCCAGGTCCGCAAGGGCGACCTGGAAACCATCCGCAACCTGTACAAAATCCTTTCCACCTATTTCTAGACCTCACTCCATCCGCTAACCTTTCCTCTCTCCGCAGGCGGAGAGAGGAAGGGCCAGAGGGTAGAAGAGGGGGTAAGGAGAGGACGATGGGCAGGAGCCGGTTCTATCGGGAGTTGGAGAGGCGCACGCTGTGGGCCATGGTGGCCTACGCGTTCTTCCGTTGGGAGAGCGCGGTGACGGTGGCCGGCACCATCGTGCTCTTCTTCCTCTACCCGCGGCCCTTCCCCTGGTGGCAGCCCTGGTACTGGCTCGTCCTCGGCGCCGTGGCGGAAGTCGCCCTCATCGTCGCCAGCGTCACCGACCCGGAGACCGGCCGCCGGGTGGTGCAGGACCTCTTCCGCGAGGAGCACAACCCGCGGCAGATCCGCGACCGGGACCTGCGCGCCCAGATGGAGAAGGCCCTGGACTACCGCCGCCGCATTGAGGAGAAGGTCCTGGCGACGCGGGAGGGGGTCCTGCGGGAGCACCTGATGGACTCAGCCCGCCGCATAGACGAGTGGGTGGCTTCCATCTACCGCTTGGCCAGCCGTCTGGACGCCTACCGGGCCGACACCTGGGTGGCCCAGCAACTGGCCTCGCTCCCGGGCGAGATCGCCAGCATCCGCAAGAAGATGCGCGAGGAGGACGATGCGGACGTGCGGGCCCAGATGGCGCGGGCCGTCAGCCAGAAGGAAACGCAACTGCAGAACCTGACCAGGCTGCAGAACCTGATGGAACAGGCCCAGTACCGCCTGGAGGAGACCCTCACCGCCCTGGGGACGACCTACTCCCAGTTGCTCCTCATCGGGGCGCGGGACATAGATAGCGGCCGCGCCCAGCGGCTGGACCAGGACATGGACGAGCAGATCGCCGCCCTGCAGGACATCGTGGCCGCCCTGGACGAGGCGCGGGCAAGCAAGGGGCACGCTGGCTGAGAGGGGATGAGAGAAATGCCTGTCCGTTTCCACCCCTATGCGCTCGCACGGGTGGGCATGTCTTGGGCTTAGGGAGGAGCCGAGGATGAGGCTAACATATGATCCCCGGTACAACATCGCTTACATCCGCTTCCGAGAGAAGGATGCCGAAGTGGAGGCCATCCGGCTGAGCGAGGAAGTGGCGGTGGACATCGCCCCCGATGGGACGATCTGCGGCATTGAACTCTTGAACGCGAACGGGCAACTGCGGCGCGAAGGCGTGGCAGGGCTTGTCGTGATCAACGAGGCGACCGGCGAGCGGGTTGAACTGCCTTTGCCCATTGGAGAAGCGGAATAAGGAGCGAGCGTCCATGGCCCAATCTCGCCGATGGAAGGCAGTCTCCACCATCCTGCTGCTTCTGGCCACGCTGGCCGGCTGCACTGGCGCGCCCCGCTTCAAGGGCGAGGTGGTGGTCTACGTGGCTGCGCCCCTTTCCGGCTTCCAGGCCAACGGCGGCCAGACGGTGGTGGGCGGCGCGCGCCTGCGGGCCCACGAGATCAACCAGAAGGGCGGCCTCTTGGGGTACCGGGTCCAGGTCGTCGGCATAGATGACGAGTCGGACTCCGACGTGGCCGTGGAAGTGGCCCAGGAGATCAAGGAAAAGGTGCAGGCGGGCGGAGAGCGGGTGATCGCCGTCCTCGGCCACTACAACAGCGGCCAGACTCTGGCGGCGATGGAGATCTACAAGGACCTGCCCCTGGTGGTCATCACGCCCATGTCCAGCAACGTGGCCCTCACCCAGAAGGGGTACACCCGCTTCTTCCGCGTCATCGGCACCGACGAGGCCCAGGGGCGGGTGGATGCCGAGTTCCTGGTGCGTCAACTGGGGGCGCGGCGCATCGCCGTGGTCCACGCGGATAACGAATACGCGCGGGGCCTGCGGGATGAGGTGGTGAAGTCCCTGCGCGCCCTGGGCCAGGAGCCGGCCCTGGTCGTGGAGATCAAGGAAGCGGCCGACACCCAGATGCCGGCCGTCCAGAAGGTGAAGGCGGCGAACCCCGATGCCGTCTTCCTGGCCGGGTACGAGACGGAAGGGTACGTCTTCGTGCCCGAACTGCGGGAGGCGGGCGTGGAGGTGCCGGTCTTGGTGAGCGACGGCTGCTTCCTCGCCGCCTACATTGACGAATCGCGCGGCCTGGCCGAGGGGACCTACGTGAGCGCCTTCACCCCCAGCCACAAGGTGGTCACCGATGCAGCCTGGGTGAAGGCCTACCAGGAAGTGGAGTACCGCAACCCCGACACCTACAGCATCGCCGGCTACGCCGCCATGCAGGTCCTGGAGGCCGGGGTGCAGAAGGCCGGCACCTTTGACGCCGACCGGGTGGCCGAGGCCATCCGCACGGTGACGGTGGACACCCCCGCCGGCCGCATGGAGTACGACGCCAAGGGCGACCTGCGGGAACAGCGCATCTTCATTTTCCAGGTGCGGGACGACGAGTTCGTGCAGGTCTACCCCTAGGGCGCGGCGCGTGCGGGGACGCGTTCCCTACGCCCGCCCGTGCCCCTTGAGGTGCGGTCCCACGGCGCCGGCCAGCGCGTAGCAGGCCGCCCCTGCCCAGAGGACCCAGCGGAAGCCCCACGAGACGGCGATCATGGAGGCCAGCACCGAGGCCACCACGGAGACGCTCCCGTTGATGGCCCAGGCCCAAGGGATGGTGCCCGGCGCCTGGCCTTCCAGGGCGGCGATGCCCCGCGGGAAGGGCACACCCATGAGGAACCCCAGGGGCGCGAGCATCAGGCAGCCCGCCAGGGCCCGCGCCGCCAAGGGCCATCCCAGGGTGGCCCCGAAGGCCGCTCCCAGGGCCGGCGGGGCGGCCAGCGCGCCGGCCGCCAGGACCCAGAGGCTCCCGGGCCAGGGGAGGCGCGCGCTCGCCATGCTCCCCAGCCCGGAAAAGAGGAGCAGGCTGAAGAGGACCACCACGAAGGCGTAGATGGGCTGGTCCAGGAAGAGGATGAAGCGCTGGATGAGGGGGACCTCCAGCAGGAGGTAGCCCAGGCCCAGCGCGCCGAAGTAGAGGCTGACCGCGCCGCGCCCCTGCCGGGCCACGCGCCCGCCTGCCGCCACCGGCAGGAGGATGGCCACCCCCGCGGCCAGCACCGCCAGGATGAGCACCGCCACCAGGACGAAGTACCCGCTTCCCCCGAAGGGCTGCCAGGTGCGCCCCAGGTTGCGCAGGACCTCTGGCGTCTGCCTCCAGCGGAAGAAGTGGAAGAAGAAGGGCCGGTCGTCGGTGGGGGGACGCACGTCAAAGGTCGCCTCGCGGTAGAAGGCGGCGCGGTCCCCGTGGAGCAGGGCCTGGAAGGCCTCGTAATGGGCCGGCCGCTCGTACTGGCTGTAGCGGTTGACCTCGTCGGGGGTGACGTCCGGCAGGTAGACCAGGTCGTACTGCTCTTCCTGGGCGTAGCGGCGCACCGCGGCCAGTTCTTCGGCCGTCCACGGGCCGCGGCGGGCCATGAGGAGGGCCGTGGACCAGGTGCGCAGGACCGCCAGGCACTGGGCCGGCGCGGGTTCCCCGGCGCGCTCCAGGGCCTCCACGAGGAGCGCGCCAGCCCGCACGCTCTCGCTGGGGGGCCACTGGAGCCACCGGTGCAGGACGAGGAGGCCCCCAGGCCGGAGGTGGGCGTAGGCCGCCTGCATCGCCTCCACGGTGTACAGGTAGTTCTCCGAGAGGGAATAGGCCCCGGACGTGAGGGGACGGAAGGGGTCGGCCAGGGAGAAGAGGATGACGTCGTAGGTCTCGGCCGTGCCCTGCAGGAAGGGCCGGCCCTCCCGCAGGACGACCCGGACGCGGCTGTCGGCATAGGGGTTGCGGGGGCTGCCGGCCAGGACGTGTCCCACCGCCTCCACGACGAGGGGGTTCCCTTCCACGGCCACGAGGCCCCCGGCACCCTCTTCCAGGGCGACGAGGAGGTCCAGGCCGCCCCGTGGCTCCAGGATGAGGGCCTGCGCGCCGGGCCGCAGGCGGAAGGGGAGCGCTGTGGGCAGGTGGTGCAGCACCTCCCACGCCGCGGGGTCCTCGCGCTCCCCGGCCTCCCCCAGGACGGGCGAACGGGCGTCGCCATCCACGAAGAGGGACCACTGCGCGGGAGGGACGCCCCGGAAGGCCGCGCTCAGCCCCGGGGCCGACCGGAGGCCGCTCCCGGCGACCACGTCCACCCGCGAATAGGCGTTCCAACGGGAATAGACCACCCTCGCCTCCGGGTGGAGGAGGGCCTGGTTGAGCCCCTTGTAGGGCGAGAGACGCACCTCTAGCCACGCGGGCTGTGCCAGGAGCAGCGCCAGGAGGCCCAGGCCGCTCGCGGCCCAGGCGAGGACCTCCCACGGCGCGGGCCTCGGGGCCAGGACCGCCGCGGCGCACCACCCCACCAGGCAGATGGCGATGAGGGTCCCCGGCGCGCCCAGGTGCGGCAGGAGGAGGGGGACCAGGAGGCACCCCAGCGCCGAGCCCACCAGGTTCGCGCCGTAGAGGCGGCCAGCCTGGGCCGGGTACCGTGCCAGGAGGAGCCCCACGGCCAGGCCGCTGGCCAGGAAGGGCGTGGCCAGGGCCAGGTAGTGCGCCGCCAGGAGGAACGCCTGCCGCCGATCCCAGGCGATGGTGTAGGAGTCAAAGGGGACCAGGTTCACGAAGAGGTAGGCCCCCAACATGCTGAGGGCGAAGGCCCACGCCAGGCGGCCGAGCCAGCGGTCCAGGCGCTCGCCTCCGGTGCCTGGGCGCAGGGCGAGGAGGGTGCCGCTGGCCCCGTACCCCAGGAGGGCGATGCTCACCACCATGAACGCGAAGTGGTACCACTGGGCGAGGGAGAAGACGCGCAGGAGGAGGGCCTCAAAGGCCAGCGTTGCCAGGGCGATGCCCGCCAGCCCCGCGCCCAGCCTCCGCATGGCTCTCACCTCCTACAGCCGACGCCGCCCGGCCACCACGTCCACCAGGAGGTCCAGAAGCAGGAAGAGGAGGAAGGCCACGGCCAGGAAGAGGAGCACCAGTTGCCAGGCGTCCAGGTGCACCCAGAGGACGATGCGCACCTTGTTCCAGAGGAGGAGGGCGGCCAGGGCCAGGGCAAGGAGGACGAGGATGCGCGTCAGACGGCGGGACATGGCCTACTCCTTCCGCACCCGGACCACCCGCTGGAAGGCCCCCGGGTGGCTGGGACCGTGGGGGGTGTCCCAGGGTACGGTGGCGTCCAGGGCCATCTTGCTGGTGCGGCTCTTCTGGCCCGGGGTGTGCCGCGCCGAGGGGTCCAGGGAACTCCCCGGCTCGTCTTCCCACACCAGGAGGTCCCGGGCAGCCTGGAAGCGGGTGGCGATGGCCCATTCCACATCGTAGGGGTCGTCGGGGTCCACGTCCTCGTCCACGACCACCACGTGTTTGAGGGAGCCGTGGCCGCGGAAAGCCGCCTCCGCCGCCAGACGGCCGTCCTCTGGCGTGCGCTTGCGGATCTGGACCACCGCGTGGAGCCACGAGCAGCCCCCTGGGGTGACGCGCACGGCCCGGCACTCGCAGACCCTGGAGACCTCCTCCCAGATGGTCGGTTCCCGGGGCAGCCCCATGAGGAGCCGGTGCTCCCAGCCGCCGGGGACCAGGGCCTGGTAGAAAGCGTCCCGGCGGTGCGCGAGGAGGTCCACTTCCACCACGGGCTGCTTCCGCACGAGGTCCAAGGTGCCGGTCAGGTCCACAAAGGGGCCCTCATCGGCCAGGGTGTGGGTCAGGCGGCCCTCCAGCACCATCTCTGCCTCGGCCGGCACCCACAGGTCG
>DAOTYM010000195.1:0-9653 GCA_034434775.1 Anaerolineae bacterium
CTGCACGGGTACCACGAGGTGCCGGGCACGGGCGTGCCCGTGGTGGATTGCAGCGCCGCCGGGCTGAAACTGGCCGAGGCGCTGGTGGACCTCCGGCGCTCTACCGGCCTGCGGAAGAGCACGGCCCTCTTCTTCCGCAGCCCGCCCCGGGAGGTCCTGGACAGGGTGCGCCGCGCCCACGGCCTGGAAGGAACGTCGGGAGCGCCTTAGGAGGCTGCGTTGGAGCCACAGAGGTCTGTAGAGATCGCCATTGTCGGGGCTGGCCCCGCTGGGCTCATGGCGGCCATTGAAGCCAGGCGTGCCGGGGCCCAGGTCCTCGTCGTGGACGAGAACCAGAGCCCGGGCGGGCAGCTCTTCAAGCAGATCCACAAGTTCTTCGGCTCCAGGGAGCACCGCGCCGGCGTGCGGGGGTTCAGGATCGGCGAAGAACTCCTCGCAGAGTGCGCGGCGCTGGGTGTGGAGGTGCTCCTGGATACCGTCTGCTGGGGGCTCTTTGAGGGGAACAACCTGGCCCTGAAGCGGGACGGCCGCAGCCTGCTCGTGCACTACGGGAAACTGATCCTGGCGACCGGGGCCTCGGAGAACCCCCTCGCGTTCCCCGGGTGGACGCTTCCGGGGGTGATGGGGGCAGGGGCCGCCCAGACCCTGATGAACGTCCACCGGGTCCTCCCTGGGCGGCGGGTGCTCATGGTGGGGGCCGGCAACGTCGGCCTCATCGTCTCGTACCAGTTGCTCCAGGCCGGGGCCGAGGTGGTGGCCGTGATTGAGGCTGCCCCGAGGATCGGCGGCTACGGCGTCCACGCGGCCAAGGTCCGGCGCGCCGGCGTGCCCATCTGGACGGAGCACACCATCCTCCGCGCCGAGGGCGAGGACTGCGTCCGGGCGGCCGCCATTGCCCAGGTGGGGCCCAACTGGAAGCCGATCCCAGGCACCGAGCGGGTCCTGGAGGTGGATACCATCTGCCTGGCGGTGGGGCTTTCCCCCCTCTCCGAGTTGGCGTGGATGGCGGGATGTCAGTTCGCCTACCAACCTGCCCTGGGCGGACACGTCCCCCTGCACAGCGAGGACATGGAGACCACGGTGCCGGGCCTCTACGTGGCGGGCGACATCGCCGGGATAGAGGAAGCCAGCACGGCCATGGAGGAAGGGCGGTTGGCTGGCCTGGCGGCGGCGGAGGCCCTGGGGTACGCCTCCGAGGACACGCGGCGGCGGAAGGCCGAGGCGCTCCGGACGCTGGAAGAACTGCGGGCCGGCCCCTTCGGGGAGGGGCGGAGGAAGGCCCGGGAGGCCCTCATCCAGGGGTACCGGGCCTGTGTGGCGGCGAGGGCCAGCAGGCAGTAGCCGTGGCACCTCCATTGGCGCCCTCGGTCGGCATCATCGCCAACCCAGCGTCTGGGAGCGATATCCGGCGGCTGGTGGCCCTGGGCATCGTGGTCGGCGCTCAGGACAAGATCAACCTGATCCAGCGCGTTCTCGTCGGCCTGGATGCGGCGGGAGCGGGCCGGGTGTACCTCATGCCCGACCTCTTGGGGATCGCCCAGACGGCGCTGGAGCGGTTGCCCGGCCAGGCAGCGGCCATCCGGGAGAAGGCGCAACTCCTCCCGCTACCGGTGGAGCACGCGCCCGAGGATTCCCTCCGTGCGGCGGAGGAGATGCGGGCGCTGGGCGTCGGCTGCATCGTGGTCCTGGGCGGGGATGGCACGGTGCGCATCGTGGCCAAGGGGTGCGGTCCGGTGCCGCTGCTGCCGGTCTCCACGGGGACGAACAACGTGGTGCCCTATCCCTTGGAGGGCACCCTGGCTGGCCTGGCGGCAGGCTTCGTGGCCCGCCGGCCGGACCTCCTGGCCCAGGTGGCCTACCAGAGCAAGCGCCTGGTGGTCTCTGTAGACGGGCGGGAGGTGGATGCGGCCCTGGTGGATGTGGGCGTGGTTCAGGGGCAGGCGGTAGCCAGCCGGGCCATCTGGAGGCCGGAGGCTGTGCGCCAGGTGGTGGTGACGCGGGCGATGCCCACGGCCACGGGGCTTTCCAGCCTGGCGGGGTTCGTGAGGCCCGTGACCGCGAGAGAGCCTCGGGGACTGTGCCTTTGGCTGGGCGAGCCCCGGGTGTGCAGCGTGAGCGCACCCCTTGCGCCGGGCCTCGTGGTCCAGGTGGGCGTGGAGGCGTTCCGCGAACTGGCCCTTGGGGACTCGGCGATGGTGTACGGAGGGGATGTCCTCCTGGCCCTGGACGGGGAGCGGGAGGTCTCCCTCAGGCCGGGGCAAGTGGCCGAGGTCCGTCTGGAGGGCGGAGGCCCGTGGCTGGTGGACCCGGAGCGGGCCCTGGAAGAGGCGGTCAGGCAAGGTGCCTTCGTCCGGTGGGCCAGTGGAGCGAGGGAAGGATGCGCGTTCAGAGGCAGGGGCGATCCGTGAATCGCCCACAGGGCCTTTCGCCTTGGAACTGGAGCGCCAGGACTTCACGGAGGTGAGAGAGATGGACCCTTTGGCGGTGTACAGGAACCTGCCCCTCTTGACAGGGATCAACCTGGAGGGCCAGGTGGCCATCGTGACGGGCGGCGGGGCCGGCATCGGCAAAGCCACGGCGCACGTGTTGGCCCTGGCTGGGTGCCGCGTCGTCATCGGCGAACTGAACCCAGGGCTGGGAGAGGCCGTGGCCCAGGAAATCCGGGAGGGCGGGCACGAGGCCATCGCCGTGCCGACCGATGTGGCCTCCAGGGCCGACGCGCAGCGCCTGGCCCGGACGGCCCTGGAGCGGTTCGGCACCATTGACATCCTGGTCAACGTGGCTGGCATCTACCCGGCGGCGCTGGTGGTGAACATGAAGGAGGAAGACTGGGACCGCGTCTTCGCCGTCAACACCAAGGGGACCTTCAACTGCTGCCAGGCGGTCATCCCCACCATGATGGAGCGGCGCCGGGGCAAGATCGTCAACATCGGTTCCGTGGACGGGATGCACCCTGGCGTCCTGCCAGGGCAGTCGGGCTACGGCAACTCGCACTACTGTGCCTCCAAAGCCGCGGTGATCACGTTCACCAAGTGCCTGGCCGCCGAGATGGCCCCCTACGGCGTGAACGTGAACGCCATCTCCCCGGGGTGGGTGGCCACGGAGACGGCGGTCTCCGGCGGGCGGTTCTACGAAGGGCTCAAGTTCGTGCCCCTGGGGCGTGGGGCCAGGCCGGAAGAGGTGGCCCAACTGGTGCTCTTCCTCGTCTCGCCGGCCGCGGACTTCATGACCGGGGAGAACGTGGTCTTCAGCGGGGGCAGCGTCATGGATTAGCGCCCTCGGGGCTTGGAAAGGGGGTGACGTTCTGTGGCGGATTTAACACCACGGGTGCAGAAACTCCTGGCGGCCTTCCACGCCGCCAGGCCGGAAGTGTTCGCCGAACGGGCGATCCTGGCGACCCGAGCCTACGCCCGGACGGAAGGCCAGCCCATGCTCCTGCGGCGAGCGTACGTTCTACGGGAGATCTTGGAGGGGGTGACGGTCCTCATCCGCGAGGGCGAACTCATCGTCGGCTGCAAGACGCCGGCCATCCTGGGTTCCCCCCTCTACCCAGAGGTCGCCTGCGACTGGGTAGAGAAGGAACTGGACACCATCGCCCTGCGAGACGAGGCCCCGTTCCACGTGAGTGAGGAGACCAAGGCGGCGCTGCGGGCCGAGGTCTTTGACTACTGGCGGGGCAAACAGGTCTACAACCGCATCATGGAGGTCCTCCCGCCGGAGGTGCAGCGGGCCACCGATGAGGGGCTCTTCTTCCACTACTACCTGAACCGCACCATCGGCCACATCACCGTGGACTACGAGCGGGTCCTGAAGAAGGGGTTCCTGGGCCTGAAGGAAGAGGTCCGGGCCCAGATGCGGAACCTGCGCTGGCAGGAACCGGGCTCCCTCAAGAAGTACTACCTCCTGCAGGCCATGGACATCTGCTGCGACGCGGCCATCCGGTTTGCCGAGCGGTACGCGGAGGTGGCCGAGCGCCTGGCCGAAACGGAACCGGACCCCCAGCGGCAGGACGAACTGCGGAAGATCGCCCAGATCTGCCGCCACGTGCCGGCCCACCCTGCCCGGACCTTCTGGGAGGCGCTGCAGTCGTTCTGGTTCGTGCACCTGATCCTGAACTTGGAGACCAACTCCTACGCCATCGGGCCCGGGCGGTTTGACCAGTACCTCTACCCCTACTACCGCGCCGACCTAGAGGCTGGCCGCCTCACCCGCGAGGAGGCGTGGGAACTTTTGGCCTGCCTGTGGATCAAGTTCAACGAACTGACCGTGGTGAAGGAAGGGGGCACGGCCAAAGCCAGCACCACCTACAACGACTTCCAGAACCTGAACCTGGGGGGGCAGACGGCAGACGGCCGCGATGCCACCAACGATCTCTCGTACCTGTGCCTGGAGGTGACCGGCGCCCTGAAACTGCCGCAACCGCAGGTTTCGGTCCTCATCTCGGAGAAGACCCCGGACCAGTTCCTGCTCAAGGCGTGCGAGGTGATCCGCCTGGGCTTCGGCATGCCGGCCGTGTTCAACGACGACGAGAAGGTCCTGGCCCTGCTGCACAAAGGGAAGACGCTGGAAGACGCGCGCCTGGGCGGCATCAACGGCTGCGTGGAACTGAACGTCCAGGGCAAGGACAACATGGCCTCCAGCGGCTACCTGAACCTCTGCAAGTGCCTGGAACTGGCCCTCAACGACGGGATCAACCCCGTGACCGGGAACCGGCTGGGGCCCGCCACCGGGAAGCCGGAAGACCTCCGCACCTGGGACCAATTGATGGAAGCCTTCCGCCAGCAGGTGGCCCACGCCGTGGAACTGAAGACCACCTACGACAGCATCGCCCGCCAGATCTACGCCCAGTTCTGCCCGGTCCCCTTCACCTCCCTCCTGATGAGCGATTGCATGGAGAAGGGGCGCGATTACCACGAGGGCGGCGCACGCTACAACCTGCCCCTCATCTGCGGCGTGGGGACCGGGACCCTGGCCGACTCGTTGGTGGCCATCAAGAAGTTGGTGTACGAAGAGCGGGAACTCTCGCTGGAAGACCTGGTGGCCGTCCTGCGGGCCAACTTCCAGGGGGCGGAGCGCCTCCGTCAGAGGCTCCTCCACCGGATGCCCAAGTGGGGCAACGGCGACGACGAGGTGGACACCCTCGCCTACCAAGCGGTGGACCTCTTCTGCGATATCCTGGAGCAGTACCACAACGAGGAGGGGACTCCCTACGCCGCCAACATGATCCCCACCACGACCCACATCTACTTCGGTGACTTCACCGGGGCAACGCCGGATGGCCGGCTGGCAGGGACCCCCCTCTCAGAGGGCATCTCCCCAGTCCAGGGGATGGACACCCACGGTCCAACGGCGGTGGTGCGTTCCATGGCCCGGCTGGACCATGCCCGCTGCTGCGGCACGCTCCTGAACATGAAGTTCCACCCCACCGCCCTCACGGGAGAAGAGGGGCTGCAGAAGTTCGCCCACCTCATCCGGACCTACTTTAAATTGGGTGGGCACCACATGCAGTTCAACGTGGTCTCGGCCGAGACCCTGCGGGCCGCCCAGAGGAACCCTCAGGAGTACCAGAACCTGATCGTGCGCGTGGCCGGGTACAGCGACTACTTCGTCCGCCTGAGCCGGGACCTCCAGGACGAGATCATCTCCCGGACGGAGCACGGCCTCTAGGGCAGACCTCTCCCAAGGGCGATGAGGGCTTTCGTTGATGCGCATGGGGGGCGCGGCTGTGCGCCCCCCACCCAGAATAACGGGTCATCAAAACCCTTAGTAGAGGCGCACGGCTGTGCGCCTCTACCGGAATAACATCCATGAGGTGCAGTGTTTGAAATCCAGAGGAGAGACGGAAGTCAAAGGCTGGGTGTTCAACATCCAGCGCTTTTCCGTGCACGATGGCCCGGGCATTCGCACCACCGTGTTCCTCAAGGGGTGTCCCCTGCGCTGCGTGTGGTGCGACAACCCGGAATCCCAGCCCATGGCCCCCCAGATCGTCTTCTGGAAGGAGCGGTGCATCCGCTGTGGGGCCTGCCTGGTTGCCTGCCCCCGCTCGGCGCTGGTGGAAGATGAGGGAGGGGGACGGAAGGTCCTGGTGGAGCGGTGCGACTTCTGCGGGCGCTGCCTGGACGCCTGCTACACAGGAGCGTTGGAGCAACTGGGGCGGTGCATGACGGTAGAGGAAGTGCTGGAGGCCGCAGAGGCGGACCGGCCTTTCTACGACCAGTCGGGGGGAGGGGTGACCCTCTCGGGAGGGGAGCCGCTGGCCCAGTGGGCCTTCGCGCGGGAGGTGCTCCGGAGGTGCAAGGAGCGGGGCATCCACACGGCCCTGGAGACGTGCGGACACGCGCCCTGGGATGCCTGGGAAGCGCTGCTCCCCTACGTGGACCTGGTGCTCTATGACCTGAAAGAAGTGGACCCCGTCAAGCACCAGCGGTTCACCGGCGTGGACAACGCCCTCATCCTGGAGAACCTGCGGAGGCTGGCTGGGACGGGCAAGAAGGTCGTCATCCGGCGGCCGGTGATCCCGGGGTACAACGATAGCGAGGAGAGCATCCATGCCCTGGCCCAGGTGGTGCGGTCCCTGGGCTCAGTGGACGAGGTCCACCTGCTCCCCTACCACCGGCTGGGTCAGGGCAAGTACGAACGGCTGGGCATGGAGTATGCGCTGAAGGACGTGCCCTCCCTGCGGGAGGAGGACGTGGCTGGGTTGCGAGCCATCCTCCTCGCCTATGGCCTGCGGGTGAGGGTCGGCGGCTGAGGCGCCCAAAAACGGAAGGAGCAAGGACATGGCAGGCAAAGCGAAAGTGGATTGGCCTGGAGAGCAGGTGTGCCTGGTGACGGGAGGCACAGGGTTCATCGGCTCCCACCTGGTGCGCGAACTGGTGGGCCTGGGCAAGAAGGTGGTCGTCTTTGACTTCACCCCCGACACGTCCTACATCGCCGATTGCCTGGACAAGGTGGCCTTCGTCTATGGCAGCGTGGAGGATATGGCCCACGTCAAGCGCACGGTGGAGGAGTTCGGGGTCACGCACGTCTTCCATCTGGCGTACCTGTTGGTCCCGGACACGGATAGCCGCCTGGCCACGGCCATCCGCGTCAACTGCGAAGGGTTTTACAACGTGCTGGAGGCCTCTCGCCTGCAGGGGGTGGAGCGGGTGGTGTGGGCCAGCACCCAGAGCGTCTACGGCCAGGCCGATTTCTACCCGCCGGGCCCGGTCAACGAGGATGTGTTCGTGCGCCCCACAACCCTCTACGGGGCGTGCAAACTCTTCAACGAGCACGTCGCGGAGCACTACTGGAAAGCCTACGGCATGCACACCATCGGGCTGCGCAAATCGGTGGTGTACGGCCTGGGGAAGAGCCGGCGCCGCGACCTGAGCATCGCCCACCTGCTGATTGAGAACCCCCTCCTGGGCAGGCCCATGGAGATGCCCCCAGTGGATTACTACGCCAACTTCGTCTACGTCAAGGACGTAGTCCGGGCCTACCTCCTGGCGGCCCAGGCCCCGCAGCCGAAGCACCTGATCTTCAACATCGGCGGCCAGGTGCTGCGGGCCAGCGAAGTGGTGGAGCGGATGAAGGCCCTCGTGCCCGGCGCGGAGGTCCACCGGCGGGAGGCCTACGACCTGCCGCACCCCATTGAGGTCTACAACCAGGACATGACCCGGGCCAGGGAGGAGTTGGGGTACGAGCCAGCCTACACGCTGGAGGACGGCGTGCGGGACTACCAGAGGATGCTGGAGGCCTACGGGGACCAGTACAAGTCGGCCTGGTCGGAGTTCGTGGCCAGGCCGCTGGTCTAGACCTGGTGAGGTGGGGGATGCTCAAGGGCCTGTTGGAAGGACGTGTGGCGCTCGTGACGGGAGGGAGCCGGGGGATCGGCCGGGCCATCGTCCTGGACCTGGCCGCCTCCGGCGCAGACGTGGCCTTTACCTACCGCCAGGACGCCCAAGCGGCCGAAGAGGTCCTGCGCCTGGTGGAGGGGACCGGCCGGCGGGGGTGGGCGCGGAGCGCCGACGTGGCGGACTTCGCCCTGGCCCAGCAGGTGGTCCAAGAGGTGCTGGAAACCTTCGGGCGGCTGGACATCCTGGTCAACAACGCGGGCATCCACGAGAACCGGCCCATCTGGGAACTGGGGGAAGATGCCTGGGACCGGGTGCTCCAGGTGAACCTGAAGGGTGCTTTCAACTACACCCGCGCCGTGGCCCCGGTGTTCCGTGCCCAGGGCTCGGGCAAGATCGTGAACATTGCCTCCATCCACGGGCTGCGAGGCCGGGAGGCCGGGGGCAACTACTCGGCGGCCAAGGCGGGCCTCATCGGGCTGACCAAGTCGGTAGCCCGGGACCTGGGGCCCTACGGCGTCAACGTCAACGCCGTCGCGCCAGGCATTGTGGCCACGGACATGGTGCGCGCCCTGCCGGAGGAGGTGAAGGCGGCCTTCGTGGCCCAGATCGTCCTGGGCCGCATGGGGCAACCAGAGGACGTGGCCCACTTGGTCACCTTTCTCTGTTCCGACCTGGCCCGCCACATCACTGGGGAGGTCATCAAGGTGGACGGGGGGCAATATATCTGAGGGCGCGCGGGCTTTCGGCGAGGTCCGGGCAAGAGGGGGCGGTTGCCCGTGAGGCGGCCGCCCCCTCGTGAATGGGTCCACCCTGCAAGGGGATTTGACAAAAGCCCCGACTCCCTTTACAATGGCCCCGAAACTTAGACCTGCGAAGCATGAGCCGCGGGCCCCTGCCAGAGGCTCACTACAACAGTAATGGAAAACCGACAGAAGCAACGTAGCGGCCTGCTCATCTTTGCGGCGCTGGCTGGCCTCCTGTGCCTGGGCAGCCTGTGCCTCGCCGGCGCGTGCGGTGCGGCGACCTACCTCGGCTTCGGGCCGCTCCGGGAGGGCACGGTCTCGCTCCCCTTCCTCCCCACCGTCCAGATCCCCGTGCCCCCCATCGGGGTAGAGGGGGAGACGCCCACCCCTTCGCTCTCGGGCCGCTCTGGCGTGCTCAGGCTGGTGGCCCCGCCGCCGGAAACCCTGGACCCAGCCCTGGCTGGCGACCTGGACTCCGCCCAGTTCGTCTACAAGGTCTTCAGCGGCCTGGTCTCGCTGGACGAGGACCTGGAAGTCCAGCCAGACCTGGCGGAGGGCTGGGAGGTCAGCGCTGACGGCCGAACCTACACCTTCTCCCTGCGCAGGGACGCCCGCTTTCACGACGGCCGCCCTATCACCGCGGACGACGTGCGCTACTCTCTGGAGCGGGCCTGCGACCCGGCCACCGGCTCGCCCGTGGCCGAAGGGTACCTGGCAGATATCGTGGGAGTGCGGGAGAAACTCGCGGGACAGGCGGATACCATACGGGGGCTGGAGGTCCTGGACGCCTACACCCTTCGCCTCACCATTGACGCGCCCAAGGCCTACTTCCTTTCCAAACTGACCTATTCCACCGCCTTCATCGTGGACCGCACCCAGGTGGAATCGGACCCGGACTGGCTGCGGCATCCCAACGGCTCGGGCCCCTTCCGGCTGGCGGAGTGGACCGAAGAGCGGATCGTGCTGGAACCCAGCCCGTACTACCCAGGCCCTCGGCCGGAGGTGAGGCAGGTGGTCTTCTACACTGCCCTGCCGGGGGTGCCCGTGACCATGTACGAGAACGGCGAACTGG